>CAZTAL010000027.1:0-14093 GCA_964611525.1 uncultured Prolixibacteraceae bacterium | reverse complement strand
AAAAGTAGATCAATCACTGTTATAATTTGTCTAAAAAGTTTGCTTGGTAAGTTATTCTTTTGAAAAATAATTATTTATCCTCAATAAGCTTTTGAAGTTTTGTTTGTAATTCAGGATCACTTTGAACCGCCCTCATTATCTCCTGATAGCGAGGTACAGTTAATTTGTTATCTTTTATAACCTTTTCCATGTCTGTTTGAGCCTGATTTTGAATTTGTTCAATTGATTTATGGGCAGCAGCAAATTTTTCAAGTTCCTCTTCCGATGCATCCGCTTCCTTATTAGGGTCCTGTTGTGCATTTAAAATTTCGTTAAATTTTTGAACATCCAGTCCTTCATTTTGCACGGCAAATACCATTTTATTCTGAAGTTGTTCCTGAATAGATTGAACTGTTGTATATGCAGATGCAAACTGCATTAACTCGGTATCGCTAACTTCAGTTGGTTGTGCAGGTTGTTGCGGAAATTGAGCAAAAATTCCAGTTATCCCAAAAAGAAAGATAATTACTAAAGAATTCATTTTTTTTAATAAAATCATAACTAATAAAATTTAAAAATTTATGGTTTACTATAATACCACAAAGAAAAAGATGTTATCCTAAATTAGCAGACAAAAAATGTTAAAGCTTATTAAAAGTCCTTTAAGGCCGGAGTTTTTAAAATACTTTAACATTTGAAAATAAGGATATAATAAAGAATTTTTAAGATTTTTACAGAATAATTTTCTGTTTGATAAAGAAAATGTATGGCAAAGAGCAAATTAAAAAAAGAGTTGGGGCTTTATGATGTGTTTGCCATCAGTACCGGGGCCATGTTTAGTTCAGGTTTTTTCCAGGGTGGGAACAAAAGGGACACCGGCTTTTGCCATACTGCTAACCACGGGATTCATCCTTTTTTTCATCCTCGTATTGTCCGAAGAAGGAATTGCCAAACTGGCCAGTACTTTCCAGCTCTTCATTTTTATGTTTATTAATTTTTCGGTCATCGTTTTCAGCCGGAGTAAAAATGGAAAAAGAGATCAGCTTCGACCAGCTGGTGAATAATGTTTCCGTCATCTTTGCAACCGAAATGCATGTAAAAAAAGACTTGCTGGTACAGGAGTTTTACGCTACAACAAGCATTGACCCCGCATTGGTTATTCCACGGGTTTCGGTGTTATATGCCAAACATAAAGGAATTGATCATTCCTTCCTGCACATTGTTTTATAAGAAACAGGAATCGATAAAAAAGTGGTAAAATACGGCATTACGTTAGAAGATAAAATCAATGTATTTTTCTTCCTCGTAAATCCTTCGGATGAACCCCGCCAGCAGTTACGTATGTTGTCGCGTCTAGTTGATATCATTGAACGCGATAACTTTACAGAAGAGTTGTTAAACATGAAAAATTAGCGTGAAATAAAGGAATACCTGTTGCATAACGAACGCTACATCACTATTCAGTTGTTACCAAGAACTGTTCAGTCCGAAATGATTGACAAACAACTAAAAGATATAAAATACCCGTCGGATGTTCTGGTTGCCCTAATTGAACGAAACGAGACTACCTTTGCTCCCAAGGGAAATACCCGTCTGTTGAAAAATGATGTTCTGACAATTATTGGTGAACCAAAGTCGATTACACAACTCTATAACAGATACAAGAAAGGTTAAAATTGTTTTAATAAACGGTAAAGAAACAATTGGAACAAAACAGCATAAAATTAATAAATTAACATTTATATTCTTCTTTTCAGGGGCTCAACAGTGCCTTAATTCCTTCTATGTTAGCATTAGTGCTTCATTATTTTTTAAGTCTAAAAATAGCTTTGTTTATCAAAGGAAATCAAATATTTGATAATAAGTAAAATATCATGAAGATGCCGCCAACTATAATTATGAGCGTTATTAATAGTGACAACATTGAGGAGGAAACATAGTAATTGTTTTTTAATTGTTCATCATTTTTTTTGTATCGCAAAAAAGCAAATATTGCTATTATTACGCCTATTACCACCATAACTACTCCAACAATTGAAGAAAATCCTTTGGATGGTAATCCCCTTGTTTCTAAAAGCAATGAGAGTTGTTTTAAAAACAAAGAAAACTTCACAATTACAAAGCCGAATACCATCAAAGCAATACTTGTCCTTATCCAAGCAAGAAAAGTTCTCTCGTTGGCTAAAAGTTCTCTTGATCTTTCAATTGAGTTTTTTTCTTCTAAGTTTGCCATATAATTTTTGAATATGTTTTTTCTTGATATATGTGAATTTTAGCATTAACGCTAACGTAATTAGTATTTTATCCATCGTTCATGCAAATTACAACAATGAAATATATTCTCATAATTTGACAGGCTTTTTGTTACTAAACCCTGAAAATAAATGTAGACAATTCGTGAACATACTGAAAACCCTGCATTGTTATTTGCCGTTAAACCATCTTCCATATTTGTGTGGACAGTATGGCATTTTAGCCACTTTTATATTTGAAGTTATAAAAACAGAGATAAAAACGAAAAATCACAACAATTATAATTAAATATTTATTAAGTTTATTTTATTCTTTATCTTCTTCCATGACATTGAAACCAAGGAAAACGGCTAAGTTTTTAATCTTCTCCCTGAGATCACCAAGTGTTGCCGCTCTGTGGATACCATATGCATCAGAAAAATAATGTTTCTGTACTTCTTTTGCATTAACTTTAGTTACCAACTTTGTTCTGCACATAATATCATCTAAATTTTTATAAATATCATGGCCATCAACAATTTTACCTGTATGTAAACCTATTTTATCATGAAGTACATAAACCTTCCAAATAGTAACTGGTTCGCCTACGGGCCATTCTACTTGTAGTCCTGTGGATGAACCGGGTTCATTGGTTTCCCTGACAGGACTCTCGGCGTGAGTTAATATATCATATGGTACCAATCTTTCGTCTCCATAAGGATTGATCGGGGCCCCGCAATGGGTTAATATATCTACGGAGTTTCCCGTATCTATCATCAGATCACCCAGCATACCCGGCCTGCCTGTTATGAAATATCCCAAAAGTTGGGTTACTAATATATTTGGATAATCCTGACATACTGCCTGGATTCCTCTCATTTTAAATCCGCATTCAAGAGCTAAGCCGGGCCAGAATCTGTCTTCTACCTTTCCACTTCCGGTAAGTGACCTCATATGAGTTGATACGGCATTACAATTATATTTTTTTCTCAATGCCTCAAAAGCAAGATATGATCTGGCTGTTCTTATTATCTCCGATTTTGCAGCCGTAACTTTTCTTGCTCCCTTGATCCACTCTTCTGCAATTTTTTTTGCTTCTTGTTCATCAGCCTCTTTATAAGCTTCATAAAACTCTTCAGGTGCTGCTCTAATAATTTCCACTCCAAGTTTTTCTTTTATCGCTTTTATATAAGTTTCATTGTAATCCTGAGGCATATGTTTATTTACATCTCCCTGATAGTCTACCTGAGCAATAAAACGATTTGGTGACACAGACAGTATCCTGGTTTCTTTAAGCTTTTTTACTGCCTGAATTAATTTAATCTTTTCTATGAGATCCTTGAACATAGCCTCTGACTTAGTCGGATCACAAACCTGCCTTCTATCCAACTGGGCTGTTATGATTTTTCCCCCTTTATATACAGGGCCTCCAACCATGACACAATCTTCTTCTTTCCCGCTATATAAAAGTTTATACGGACTTTTATCCCATTCCCAAAGATTATAAACAACTATTGTCGGCAACTCTGTAAAGGCAAATTTATAGTCGCTTAAAGTGCCGATAATTAATACACCATCTAAATTTTCTTTCGATTCATACAATTCATTAAGAACCGATTCACGGGAAATATTATCTTTTGTTATGTCCCTTGAAATGAAATCAATTTCACTAAATTCGCCCTGAAGTTTTTGTAACAATTGATCATTCGTTACGGGATTTTTGGCAGATCCTCCCGGGCCAACATAGCCCTGAGATAAAAAAATAGTATAGATTTGTGTGTTTCCACCTTCACTACCTATTGCATAGCTCCAGCTAAGCAATAAACTGAAAACTACAATAATGATATTTGTTTTCATTGTTTAAAATTTTATAGTTATTTAAAAATAAATTAATTAAAAATTTAAAAACTAATGTAACCGTTCGTTTCTCACTCTCACAAGAAAATTTTAATCATACTCTTGTGCGATTTTACAATTATGCTCGTTTCAGAGGTCAAATATTTTCATTAAAATAACACCTGCATTTTATCAGAATAATAAAATAATATGTATTTTATTTAATACAAGTCGTTTCAAAACCCATAATTTCCCCGAGCTGCTTTAGCTGCTCGGTATAATCTCCATAAACCAGTGACAGATGATGACCGGTGTTCGACTGTTCCTTATAAAACTCGGCAGCATCGGGAAGCTTAATTTCTACGGTAGTGGTAGCGCAGGAATATTCACTGCGGGGACCACCGCCTACAATGGTTCCGCAGGAAACTACCAATCTTGTTCCTGCCGGATTAAAGCGGGCTAAAGTAACTTTTTCCCCTTTATCCTGTGAAAAATCATACTGAATAACTGTTCCCCATCCGGGTTCAGTAAAATGTTGAAGCTCATAAGTTATATCAGGATTATCCAATCCTTTCATTTTTAATCCGGGTACGGCATGATGAATGGTTACAATATTTTTTTCCTTGTCAAAAACAGGGTTTCCCATGTAAACTGATTTTTTAGCTAAATACATTTCAACTGACATTGCCAAAAATGCATTTAAATCTCCTTCACAGACCGAGGGGAAACCTTCGTCTTTTAATAAACTATGTGTTAAACATGGAACAAATTTTTTGTTATGAGTTATTTTCGTAGGACAAATCTCAAAACAGTCAATCGTGAAACTGTTGCAATCATATTTATTCATAAGCTCTTTTACAGTAAGATAAAAGTTTACATCATTAGTAATATAATCCTTTTCTAAATAAACTGTTTTTGCATTTTGAGATAATTTATTGCTGATTTGCCTGGCTTTATCCTGTAACTTG
Organism: uncultured Prolixibacteraceae bacterium; assembly: GCA_964611525.1. Taxonomy (GTDB): domain Bacteria; phylum Bacteroidota; class Bacteroidia; order Bacteroidales; family Prolixibacteraceae; genus JAAYJR01. The sequence goes on along the minus strand of CAZTAL010000027.1, from coordinate 9,078 downwards.
TTATCATTTGTTACTCTGTCCCATTCATTCTGAAGTTCGGCAAAAGATACATATTTAAAATTAACACCATATTTTTCTTCCAGAATTTCTGCCGGAATCACGCTCTTTACTCCGTGTGTAGGCTTGCCGCCGGGTCTGTCGGTAACATAAAGCAGTTTTGTCTGCTGAACTGCCTTTCTAACCTTAAGCAAGGAGATCAAATCATTTAATTCGTTCCAGTCATAGAGTGCATATCCTTCCTGACCTTTACTTCGCAGATATGCCGCGATATCAACAGGTCCTACCTGTCCAATAAGAGCAACCGGTTTTTTGTATTTGCTTATTCCGTATGCACGCATATATCCGGACAACAAGATTAAGTCGGTCTTGTCAATATCTTTTTCCAATTTTTCCCATTGCGATTGTTCAACCTTAAATTTTTCAGTTGCTGCCGGTTGGCATTCAATAGAAACAGGTAATAAAATTTCAGCTTCGGGGCAAATATTTTTTTTCACTGTAGCTAAAAAATCATTACATCTCTTTGCAAATGATTCACGTTGTTTTTCGAGACTTAATGATTCTAAATTATTAAATCCCCCCGATAATGGTTTACAAGGGCCGTAATAAACTTCCGTATGAATTTGATTCGGACAAAGAGGTTTAATAGTGATCTTAGTATTTACAGGCTTTTGATCCTGAGCGCATAATAAAACGCTATACAGCAAGGAAAGAACTAATAATGAATAGTAATTTCTAAAACGAAAAATAAAATTTTGTTGATGCATAATATTTCATTTTTAAAGTAAATTAATATCAAGAATTATTATTTGATGCTACCTATAGCTTTCTGTCAGTTATGATATAAATTTAGCAATATCTCAGATGACATTCAAGCAAACTGATGAAAACTTATGTTCTTTTCCAATAAAATCATGTTACAGTCGCTTTAATCAACAATTATGGGCTAGTCTGAAATACATTTCAATGCTTTTGACATAACTTTCAAAACCTTTTTATTATTGGTTCTGTATAAATTCCTATCCTCATTTTTTTGCTGACTATAATATTTTCAACCGTATTTAAGTCTTTAACAATCAGCTCAAATTCATCTTTTAAAAGTTTTTGAACAGCTTTTTCATGCTGAGCTTTTATCATTTTGGATATTACTTTTTCTATACTTTGAGATGATCGTTCCTTTTTGCTTTTTTCCCTTCGACTTTCTCCCTAACTTTTAAATATGCTCTATCAATACTGATTTTTCCCTTTCTCTAACTGCAAACGAATAGTTTTAGAAGCATTTTTCATAATAGAGGAATAGTGACAGCAATTGTCCTACTTACACCTGCAATCTTGGCAATTTCCTTATGCGTGTCTATCTTTTTCTCCGATGGAAGAGCTGATTTTGTTTTTCCTGTCAGTCTTTGATTTTCAAGAGCCTGTTTTTCTATGATAGGTTTTGAATTATATTCAAGTTGTAGCTTTTGCACTGTTGTTAGGTTTCTCCGCAGTAACTGATGTTTAGTCATCCACAGTTTAATCTCATCAAGGCTTGTGAACTTTTCAGAAATTGGTTTGTCAGTAAACTTAGTTTTGTTTAATTCAATACAAGCTCTAAGCTGTGTATGCCCTTCGATCACTATTTTCTCTTTGTCAGGGGTTTCGATTTCCGTGGATGATGAAACCGGTATTGTTTCATTAATTTTATATGGTATTTTATGCTCAACGTATCTGGCAATTGTTGTTTTTAAAATAATTTTTCCTTTATTAGTGTTTTTGTTATTTGATGGGATAAAATATTTGTGTTGTATATTTTAATTTCATATAATGATTAAAGAGTGGTATGAAAATGTTTTGGCTTCGCCGGAAAGAATTGCGATGCCCATAATGACCCACCCCGGTATTGAGTTGATAGGGGCTACTGTATTAGAAGTGGTTACTAACGGGGAAACACATTTTAATGCAATAAATGCTTTACATAATTATTCTCATTCGGCAGCAGTGACAACTGCAATGGATTTAACCATAGAGGCTGAAGCTTTTGGATGTAAAATTAATTTTGAAACCGATAGTATACCTACAGTCACCGAAAGGTTAATACATAAAATAGATAAAGTTGATGAACTTTTAGTTCCTGAGATTTCTTCATCAAAACGGTTATTGGAATATCTAAAGTCTGTTCAGTTAGCAGTAAATAACATCCATGATGTTCCTGTATTTTCAGGATGTATAGGTCCATTTTCTCTTGCCGGGAGATTACTGGATATGACAGAAATTATGACAGGGATTTATATTAATCCTGATTCCGTTAACCATGTCATAGATAAATGTACTTCATTTTTAAAAAAGTATATCAAGGAACACAAATCGTTGAGGGCAGATGGTATCATCATGGCCGAGCCGGCTGCAGGATTATTGGGAGAAGATGAATGTAACCTTTTTTCTTCTTCATATATTAAAGAAATTGTTGATGAATTTCAGGATGACAATTTCCTGATTATTCTGCATAACTGCGGACATAACGGTAATTTGGCAAAGTCGATGGAATCAACAGGGGCAAAAGCACTTCATTTTGGCAATTCCGCAGATATGTTGCATGTATTAAATTCTGTTTCTGAAGATATTCTGGTTATGGGGAATATTGATCCTGTAAATATATTGCAAACAAAGGATGCTGAATTTGTAAAACTAAAAACAAAGGAACTTCTTGAGAAGACGAAAAGCTATCCCAATTTTGTGCTTTCTTCAGGATGTGACATGCCTCCCAACGTCCCTCAAAATAATATCAAAGCTTTTTTTGAAGCATTAAATGAATATAACTCAGAAAATGGAAAGAATCGATAAATTTTTTTAATCGGGGCATAAAATTTTAATTCGGTTGACTAAATTACAGGTTAAATTATTGTTTTTATGGTTCCGTCCTTCAGTATAAAGAGTTTATATGTTTCTGCGCTGTTGTTTAGTTCCTCCAAAATCCAATTTTTATGCTTAATTAAAAGAAGTTTAGCTTCATCTGGTGTTTCAACAAAAATTATTACCGGAATAAAATCATGGTTTACTATTTGAATATTTTTCCCGAATTGCTTTGAAACAATTAGTTTAACTTTATGATTTTTTAATAAAACGGTTATGGATATGCCCTTTTTACGGACACCGTGTTTTTGTTTCTCATCGATATATTTAAAGGGATTTATTACTTCATGCGAATAAATCAATTCATCATCTTTCCATTCGTAAATCAGATATTTATCCGCTTCTCCAAAATGTTTTGGTTGAAAATGGCCCTCATTATTAACTGCCATTGCTATCCTGATTAATTCTTTCTCCATTATTTGTCGGCTCCATTTACTTTTATTTCAGAGGACATTTCAATTACTTTATTATAAACGGCTGTTACCCCGCAATACCTCTCTTCAGAAAGAGAAACAGCCTTTTGAAGCTTTTCCCTTGGGAGGTCGCGGCCGGTAAATTCATAAATAACATGTATTTTATAATAATGTTTTGGATGTTCATCTGTTTGCATACCTTCAACATTAACATTAAATTTTTCAACCTCTACCCGCATTTTTTTTAATATTGAAATGACATCCATTGCAGTACATCCTGCCAATGAAGTCAACATTAATGGTTTAGGCTGAGGTCCACGATTTTCACCGCCAACTTCAGGTTCGGCATCAATAATAATTTTATTTCCGTTGATTTCTGTTTCAAATGCCATTTTACCAAGCCATTCAGCTTTTACAATATCGTTATTTGACATATTCCGATGATTTTTTTAATTTTTTATTACACTTCTCAATATTAAACCACATTGTAAAATTTCATAACGATTCCATTTTAATATTTAGGTATTATTTTATCGATTTCAATATAACAATAAATGATATTATAGGGAATAGAATAATCATAAATTTTTTTCTTCTCTTAATTTTTTTACGTTAATTCTTTTTCCTGGCATTTTTTCTGTTGGTTTTTTGATTTATGCATTTACTATAAAAACCAACAAAGATACAAATGATCAGTGGAACATAAGTGATGTCTGGATAAAGAATTATTATTGTCCGCTTTAGACAGGAATAGGTGTCCTTAATGAATAAGAATCAGTGTCCGCTTTCAGTAAGAATTACTGTCCGTTTTTCATCGGCCGGTTGCCCTTTTAATCAGAAATTGGTATCCGTTTTGCGCAAGAACATGCAACCTAATAGGGAATGTTAATTCAAACTGCTTTGGTGGTAGGTTTTATTATATAATTTCATAATTTTGATATAATAATTCAGCTAAATATAATGAAGAATAAGACTTTGGATAAAATTTCGCAAGCTGAAAAAATTCTTGAACAGGAGAGGGAGGACCTGTTTAGAATTGTAACTACTGCCGGAATTGATGATTTTGGAAGTCAAAGAGATTTTCTTGCAATTATAGAAGAGGATACTAAATATAAGATAAAAGCTTTAGGGCTGCCGAAAAGACTTTTAAAATATTACTTGGGTAAAGTATGTGATATTTATGGCCCGTATTCGGAGGACCAGCCAGACAAGAAAAAAAAGTATTATGATAATGATTTTTATATATAGTCTATAGATAAAGTTTGCTGACTGTTATATGATTGCTTTACTTCGTTTTTCCTGCAAGCCTTAAAAATAAATATTTCGAACAACCCCGACTTTAAAAACAAATTTTTTTGCCTGATTAAAGTCCGTATATAAAGTCCCTCGCTTCTGTTATGTTAGTCCTCAAAGTGGTCATTTACGAATAGTAAATTCATATTTTCCGGACTATGTTCCCCCTTATTAAATAGTAAAGCAGTTATTTTCCAGTGCAAATTTTGTCCACCTGATTTATTTAAGTGATCAAGGCCGGTAAAATTTCTGTTTTAAACTCTTGAGCTAAAGAACAGGTACTTAATTAGGACTTCTGGGAAATCTTAAAAAGTTACCTATTTTCAAACCAAAATAAACAGCCCTTGGAGTTAAAGGCCCATAAATATATCCCGGATCACGGTTTATTCCCGTATCAAAATCCTTCTGGTAGGAATTAAATATATTCTTAATACCTGTGAAGAGCTGTATCTTTGTTCCGTTTAATTTCAGATTGTATCTGAATTTCATTCCCATATCAAAAAATCTTGGAGATTTTCTGAGTTCTCCTATATCCGGATCGGGTATTTTGGGTCCAAAATAAGGGACGTGCATTCTGCCGGTATAATTTCCGGTACAAGATAAAGCCCATATTTCCGAAGGTTTATAAGTAAGAGACATATAACCGTAGTTTTCAGGTGTGCGGAAAAATTCTTTTTCGTTAAACTCCTGAGGTTCATCATATTTACTGGATTGGAAGGTAAATCCTGTTTTAAATGTAAAATAATTTCCCGGTATGAAATTCATTTCAAGGTTCACTCCTCTTACTTCTGCACCGTTTTCTGCATTAACACGGGTATAAACAACGGTATTATTCTCGTCAGGTTCACCATATTGATTGACAAAAGGATCGTTTAGCTGTGTATAGAAACCTTCTGCTAATAATCTTAGGTATATTTTGCCTAATTTTTTATTAAAATCAAGAGATGCCATATAACTATGGCTGGTTTCCTGTTTTAAGTCAGGATCGTTTCTATGGATTACCTGCCTTGAACCTGAGGATTCGATATGCAAGTCTTCATCAAATATTTGCGGTGCCCTATATCCCTCGGAGTAACTGATCCTGCCCTGCAAATAATCTCTTATATCGTATTTGAAGGTGAGTCTTGGACTAAGAACATTTCCGGATTTAGAAGAGCCGGAACTTTTCCTATCCTCCACTTTATAGTGATCGAACCTGACACCGGCAGATAATTTAAATTTATTCCTTGTCATTTCATACTGTAAGAAAGTCCCGTAAGTATTTGTTGTCTGGTCGGCTATTTCTACATTATCCGTATGAGGAATACTTTCGATCGAACCGTCGATAATTATAGCATTATCAATATCCGGATAACCCAGTTTTTTATCTTTCAGCCATGCACCATTATTTTCAATTCCTGCAATTAAGCCTGCATTTTCAAATTTTGCATTATATTGAATACCGGCGGAATAAGAAAAGTCTTTGGTATTTCCGTAATCGCTTAACGACATTTCAGCTCCGTAATATGAATCCCTGTTAATTTTTTGCCCCGAAAAATAGGCGGAAAACAGGTCATATTCCCTGAAAAATTTTTCAAATGTCAGTGCTCCGGTTGTTATATTATGATTTACTGCTTCGGCAATATTTGATTCATGAAGGGGATAGTCAAATTTATCACCACCTCTTCTGTCTTCTTTAATATTGAAAAGATCGGCTGTGATTTTATTTCTTATGCCAAAGCGATGGTAAAGCCTTGTTCCGATAGTTGTATTATTCAAAGAAGAGATTTCTGAAAATTCATCATTATTTGCATCAAATGGTTTCCTGTCTCTGTAAAATCCAAAAAGCGACATCCCTGTTTTATTATCTGCTGAAACCAGGGATGTATTGAAATTAACCGAATTATCTTTTGCCGGATCACCGGAATCATTTAATCCTGTACCAATAAGTCCGCTATTTACTCCAAATTCATATGAATTATTTATCGGATCTTTAAGGATCAGGTTAATAGTACCTGCAATAGCATTACTACCATATAGAGCTGAACCACCACCCCTGATAACCTCAACACGTTCTATCATGTTCGCAGGTATAAGTTCTAGTCCGTACACCCCTGCAAGTCCGCTGAAAATTGGCCGGCTGTTAATTAATATCTGCGAATAGGGTCCCTCCATACCATTTATCCTGATTTGAGAGAAGCCACAATTCTGGCAGTTGTTCTCAACTCTTAAACCAGGACAAAAATTGAGGCCTCCGCTTAATGTTATGGATTGTGTTGTGGCAAATAAATTTGGTTTTAGTGTATTGACAATCGTTGTAGCATCTTTTCTTCTTGTTTCATTTCTGTCACCCGTAATTATGATCTCCTCAATTTTTAAAACATCTTTTTCCAGTTCAAAGTTTAGTTCTTTGGTTTCATTACTTTTTATAGTTATCTCTTTCTCCTGTGGTTTATGGCCCATGGATCTGACCATTATTGTGTGGGTACCTTCAGGTAAATTGATTAACTGGTAATGTCCGGTTTGATCTGTTGTTGTTCCAATGGTTGTTCCTTTAACCGATACTGTTGCAAAAGAAATATGTTCATTACATTCAGGACATATAACATGTCCGAAAATATTTGCATCTGTTTTAAGTTTTTGAGCAAAAATCAGCGGGGAAAATGACAATAATATCATTATCATTATTATTTTTTTCATGATATATTTCTATGTTTTTAAATAAGTTTTATAAACCTGAACTATAAAATTTAATTCTTTATATCGCACACGGCTCCTGTTGTATTTTATTTAGGAATCTTTTCCGGTTTACAGAAATAGAAATGTTCCTAATTTATTAATGAGTTCAGTATAAAAACTAAAATTTTTATTGATTAATACTTTATATTATTTTATAAATGTCCAAAAATCAGTTTAATAAATTTTTTTAAATTTGCCTAAAAAGGGCGCGAAGCGCCTTTTTAGACTTGGCTCATTAATGACTTACAATTACACTAAGTAATTATCCCTGGAATAAACAATAAAATGCGTCATGTTAAATAATCATAATATGCCAGATGTGCCAACTTACTGCATATTTAGCAGAAAAATTAATTTATGAAGCAGGTGGCGCCCTGCCTTTTTTAATAAAAATAAATTCAGATATACTGACTGATTTTGTATCAAAATATGAATAAGTCTTTTTTATAAAAGGAGAAAACGTAAAGGTCAGAAAAAAAAGCGGGAAAAGATTTTGAATATTTTGAATAAAGAAAAATTGTGCTTTTGTATGATGATGTGTTTTATATGGTTCTGAATCTTTCGATTTGTTATAAGGATGGGAATGAATTATATAAGTATTTTCATCAATTTTATGGGTGTGCATAAAAATACCTTTGTTGATGACGATCATCCCCATTATACCAATTATTCCGATGATTATGGTTTTTGTAATGATACTATTTTTCCCAATCATTTTCATGAATGTCAAAAATATATAAATCCCGGTTATTTGCAATAATTTTAAAGTATTTTTATAAAATGTTAATATATACATATTTGTATTTTATCAGAAAGTTAACGTCCTTTGATCGTGGCCATTAAATTGTATGATCTGTCTGAATAGTTCATCTATAAAAAATCTGTTAACTATGAGTATAAGAATAAAAATTTATACCATTTATTTATTGAGCACATTAACTGTAAGCTGCTCTTTTTTTCAAAAGAGAGCATCATTATAGAAAATGATTATTTTAAATACGAAATATCACCTGACGTTAGAAACCTTCATTTTATTGACAAGTCCTCGGGTAAAGATTATCTGGTTTCGGAATCAGCCACAAGATGTGCTTATATCACTATAGATGGGCAGAGAAATTATATAACGACATTATCATCTGAGAATGATCAGCTTCAAATGGAATTTGGCCAGACAGGAATTACAGCCACCCTTGTAGTTAAAGAGGAGAATGATCGTATTGCCCTAAAAGTTATATCCGTTAGCGGTAAAATTGAGTCACTGACTTTTTTGAATGTTCCTCTTAATCTGGAAGCACAGCCTTATGAGACTTTTGGGGCATGTGCCTTGTCAATGAATCTCTTCACTCATGTGAGGCTATTACCGCCGCTGCAGTCAGAACTTTGGGCTACCTGTTATAATAGATTTGGTCTGCAGGATGCTGAGGTAATTCTTTTGGGCCTACCCCCAAATTAAATTCTTCCTGTAATACGCGATGTAAAACCTCAGGGCGTTATTCCTGAACTGGTAACAGGAGATAATAAAATATCTTTTTCAGGGAAAGGTTCTGGCGGTGTCAATACGCGTCTGCAGGTTACAGTTATCAGTGAAGGCAAACCATTAATATAAATTAATGTAAATTTATTATTTTTAACCAAATGATATTTAGATAGTCCTAAATTAGTAGTAATGAATAAAAACTTAATAAAATTAATGACTGTTCTGGTCACGGGAACAGGAGCTTTTTGCTGTAGCCAGCAGCAAAAAGAAACAATTCAGATACCTCAA
>CAZTAL010000026.1:0-4686 GCA_964611525.1 uncultured Prolixibacteraceae bacterium | reverse complement strand
GGATTTTCCGGATCAGCTTTTATTCCGCCAAGGGCCTTATAATACCACGCACTAATTTCTCCGAACATAATATGATTTTGTGAGGCTACACCGGCTTTCCAGTTTTCCGGTAGTGTTGTTGAACCATTGACCACCCACCACCCCCACGAAGGATACGTTTTCTGAGCAGCCACCTCATAGGCCAAGTCAGTGTACCCATTTTCACTAAGTGCATTTAAGATAGTTTTACTTCCCAGTAATCCCACATCAATATGCTTTCCATCAGCTATAACTCTTTTTGCAAGATTTTCAGCTACAAGATTTATCCATTCTTCCGGCACTATCCCCCAATACAGAGCGGCACTCAATTCGGTCTGGAATCCACTTCCATATATGCCGGTTTCTTTGTTCAAATACTTGTTGTTGACCGCGTTTTTAATATTATCAGCAAGTTCGGTATATTTTTCAAAATCTTTGTCTTTCCCGAATAATTTTGCAGCTTTGGCTAAAATACAGGCATCAACATAATAGTATATAGATGAGGTAAACTCTTTAGGCGTTTTTGATTTAACAGGCACCCAGTCTCCCAGTCCCCAGTCGGTGAGATACCCCGGAGTAATTTCCGTAATATGATCAACATACTGTTTTATATTATCATAGCAATCTACCAGTAATTTTGAATCACCGTAAAACAGGTAGATATTCCAGGGAATAATAGCTATAGTGCTGGTCCAGTCAGGTCCGTTAGCCCAGTGATAACCCCAATCGCTTGAAGGGATGATAGCCGGCAATACTCCATTAGGTTGCTGCTCATCGCGGTGATCCGCAAGCCATTTTTCATAAACAGTGATACCATCGAAGTTATAAAGGCCGGTTTCAATTGCAATATGAGCATCACCTGTCCACCCGTTTTTTTCACGTTGAGGGCAATCGGTAGGGTAGCCAAACAAATTTGATAAATATGCATTGTTAGTTATCTTCCAGATTTTATTCAAGATAGTATCGGAGCTGTTTATAACTCCTGCAGGCGGTACATCGCTATGCATAAAAATTCCGGTCAGACTATTTTTTGTCAGCTCAATAGGTTTATCGCTCAGTACTTGAACATATCTAAAACCTTTATAGTTAAATGTTGGAAAAAATGTCTCTTTACCTTCTCCGTTTAGTGTATAGATATCTGTATGGAAAGGATCATGATCTCCGGTATTACGGTAGTGAACATCAATGTTCGACTGATCAATATCTCCATTCTCATCAATTAATTCTGAATGTGTTATCCTCAAAGTGGTACCGGCTTCACCTTCTAAACTGATTTTAGTGACTCCTGCAATATTTCTGCCTAAATCAAATACGTATTTCATGTTATTCACCTTCCGCATACCTACAGGTGAAATTTTTTCAACATTGCGTATAGGATGCATGGCTTGTGCAACAATGTTTTGCGAAGGCGCTGAAGTAACAATACTGTTTTCCCATTCAGAGTCATAAAATCCAGCTTCATTCCATCCCGGTTGTTCTATGCGGGCATCATAATGTTCGCCTGTATAGATACTGTTAAATATAACGGGACTCAATGAAGTTTTCCAGTCTTTACCGGAAGATATGGTTTCGATTGTATCATCCTCATAAGTAATCCTTAAGTCAAGACAAAACTTGGGTCTTGCCCTCCATGGGGCCTTGTCAAAGAACCAGACTGCGGTTGACTGATGATTATACCAGCCATTACCCAGTAGGACTCCAATTGCATTTTTTTTATTTATAAAAGAAGTAACATCGTATGACACATAAAGATTTCGGCGGTCGAATCTTGTATAAGCAGGATCAAGCCGGTGATCACCGATGCGTTTCCCGTTAATATAAAGTTCGTAAAGTCCCCCGACGGCAATATAAAGCTGTGCTTTTTCAACCTTTTTATCTATTTCGAACTCTTTCCGGAAATATGGGGCAGGTTTCAGGTTTATATCTCTTGTATCAGTAATCCACGATCCCTTCCAGTTCTTCATATACATCATTCCGGTTTCGAAAGCGGATACTTCTGAAAATGCACTCTGATTATTATCTTTATCCCATACACGTACTGCCCAGAAATATTTGGTAAAAGGTCGAAGCTCTTTTCCATTATATGTAACAAGCATTGATTCATCATCTATCCTGCCGGTTTTCCACATATTACCGTTACCATTTACAGCCTCTACTGAATCGGTGTTGACAATTATTTCATAAGCATTTTGAACAGCACCTCTTCTGGTGTCATTCAACTTCCATTTTAACCTCGGGTGCGGATTGTCGATTCCTATCGGATTAATAAGATATTCACATTGCAACCCAACAGGAATGCATTTATCAGAGGTTTTGTCGCAGGAAATTGTTATTAAAAAAATTAATGTCGCAGCTATATATTTTTTCATCCGTTTAAAATTTTTTAATTACTTGTAAATAAATTAATTAAAAATTTGAGAACGCATGTAACCACTACGTTCTCGCATAATTTTTTTAATCATAATCCTTTGTAATTTAATGATTAATAAAATCAAGCTCGTTTCATTACTGTGAAATTTGGATAGTGAATTTTCAATATATGAGTTCAGTATAAAAACTAAAATTTTTAATTTATAAAGCCTTTATGTATTTTATAACTAGTTGAATAACAGTCTAACAAATTTCATATATTTGTATAAAAAGGCTCTTTGCGCCCTTTTTAAATTGGTCTCATATATGTTAATTCGTGATTTCTGGCAAAATTGAAATCATAAACTCCAAAAGTCAATAAAATTACATATCGATAATCATCCATTAACCATTATCACCCCCTCTGCCATTATCAATGCCTCTGCCACTCAAAATTTACAATATTACGCTCTTCACTATCGAAATGAATTCCAACGAGGTAAATCTTTTTATTATCTGACAGGTATTTTTCATAGTACTTTTTGGTTTCAATCTGGTGGATAGCTGATTCATCAGGCATATCAACCTTGAATTCCAGGATAAAGATGCTATCCGGGCCAATCATAGTCATGTCAACCCTGCCAAGATTAGTGTGGTCTTCTGTTCTTACTTCAAAACCAAGACTTGAAAGAAAGGTAAAGACCACAGAGGCATAATAACCCTCGTAAATAGAAATGTTATTGTTTACATAGTTATCGTATGGAATAGTTGCAAATAAAGAATAAAGAAGTTGCTTAAGCGACTCCAAATCATGGTTCAGGATAGCATCTACAGCATTACTCTGTTTCTGTAGCGAAGTTTGTTCAAGGTTAGTCAGATAATCAAAAAACAATGCATTAAGCGACATCTGGATTTCCAGGTTAGGTACTTTCAGCTTATAATACATACGAACCTGTTTATCCACTTTCCTGTCAAACGTCAGGTAGCCGGTTTGCCATAACAAAGCCACTATGTCTATCTGTCCAACATCAAACGCGTTTAACACTTCCCTGCTAACTTCAATATTTTCCAGATCAGGCAGGTAATGCTTCCCTTGCTTCAATATTTCTATCAAAAACGACGGGTTACCCGTCTCCCACCAATAATTATTGTATTCTCTTCCTTTAGAAAAGAAAAGTAGTATATCGAAAGGATTATAAATGGGCTCACCAAAATAATTATAACCGTTATACCATTTCTTCACCTTTTCTAGGTCAACTCCATCAGTATAATCTGAAAAATTTTCTTTCAGATCATCATGGGTATAGCCGGTAATAGTAGCAAACCTGTCATCAATGGTAATATCCTCCAGGTTATTAAGTCCGCTGAACAGATTCATTTTTGAAAATTTACTTACACCGGTAAGAAAGACAAAGCGGAGATACCTGTCACTATCTTTGATGGCGCTATAAAAATCTCTTAGTATATCACGGGCCTGGTATGGATTTGTTTTATCTTCATTACCTATATTATCCAGAACAGGCTTATCGTATTCGTCAATCAGAACAACAACCTTTTGATTATATTTTTTATAGACAGAATAAATAAGTTCCTGAAAATAAATGCCAGGAACAGCACTATAACACTCCTCTTTGTCGATTCCAAGTCTTTGACAATTACGTTCAAGTATTTTGTTTATCACTATTTTGACACTCTCAATATCTTTAAATCCTCCACTGGAAAAACTAATCTCCACCACAGGAAATTTTTCATCCCAGTCCCATTTATCATATATATAAAGTCCTTCGAAATACTTTTTATTTCCTTTGAATATCTCAGCAAGAGTACTCAGGAATAATGACTTGCCAAAACGACGCGGGCGTGACAGAAAATAATAACCCGAGCCATCTAATAATTTTAGCGCAATATCTGTTTTATCAATATAGATATAATTCTCCTGTACATTCCTTATCTTACTGAATGACTGTACACCGATAGGTAATTTTTTACGATTCATAACAAATCATTTTGAGATATTACAAAGATGTTAAATTCTTTCATACTTTATTCAATTTATTATAAAGATTAAAGCAGGCATCATAAAAAATGCCTACATCCACCTTATAGGATAAATAAAGCAATCCCAAATCTTTCCACATTTTTAGTTCATCGGGTGTTTCCACAAAAGTACCCACAACTTTATTCTTACTGTTAGCTTTTTCAATTACCATTTTCATTGCCTCCAGTACTTTCGGATGATTGGTCTGACCGGGAACTCCCATCGACTGGGACAAATCATAGGGGCCTATGAAAATGATATCGATATTATCCACTCTCAAT
>CAZTAL010000025.1:0-11366 GCA_964611525.1 uncultured Prolixibacteraceae bacterium | reverse complement strand
TGACGGCCTCTTTCTGGTTAATCTTGAAAACGGAAGCGCAAAACTAATTGTCAGCATTTCACAAATCAAAGAAATGGTGCCGGAAGTACCTGAAGATGGTATTGAATATTTCAACCATACCCTTTTCAGTCGCGGAGGAAGTAAAATTTTTTGGCTGGCAAGAGCAATTCCAAACCGGAACACTACGGCTTTTACTGTTAACAGGGACGGAACAAATTTGCAGCGATGCTTTCCTGATAGTTGGGAAGGTTCTCATTTCGATTGGCTTAATGATAATGAGCTCATGGTCAGTGCCAGATATAACGGTAAACAATATGCACATGTTTTATTTACCATAGGTCAACAAGATTATAAACGTTTGGGTAAGGGATTACTTGATTATGATGGTCACGGCACTTTTTCTCCTGATGAAAAATGGATGGTTACAGATACATATCCTGCTCGTGGCACGAGGGAACAAAAAATTTATTTAATGGATATGGAAACCGAAGCGGCACTCTCATTGGGTAGGTTTGTTGAACCTGAAGAATTTAAAGGTTACTGGCGCTGCGATATTCATTGCCGCTGGAGTCCTGAAGGAAATATGATAGGCTTTAACTCCACACATACCGGCAGCAGACAGGTTTATGTTTTCTATTTAAATGACTAAAAAATTTTATTGAATTGTTGCATGACCAAGCCTCTTGCAAAAATAGATGAATCTGTTATCGAAGGATTAAAAAACGGTGATATGGCTTCTTTTGATATTATTTACCGTACATATAGCAAACGGTTTTTCGGCTTTATCCTTCAGATTATAAAAAATGATTCGGATGCTGAAGAAATCGTACAGGAAGTTTTTATTAAGATATGGGAATCAAGACATCAGATAGACAATTTTTCACTGTTTGATTCCTACCTGTTTACAATTGCCTATAATAAAACAATCAGCCTTATAAGAAAAAGGCTCTCAGAAAAAAAATACATTGATCATATAAAATCACTGCAGAATGTACCTGAAACCACAGGAACATTTGACGATTCTGAATTCAGGATACTCTCGGAGCAGGTTAATTTTTTTGTAGCGCAGTTGCCTTCCCGCCAGAGAGAAGTCTTTACATTACATCGCGGGGAAGGACTAACTTACCGGGAAATAGCCGAAAAAATGAATATTTCGGAAAATACGGTTGAAAACCATATGGCAAGAGCTTTAAAATTCCTACGTCAAAAGCTTAACAAGGAAAATATTGCAGGACTATTGTTTATATGCTTGTTTTTATAATCAGAAAAATTCTAGGATTTACGAAAGAGAACTTCAGATTAAGTTTTTCAAATACCTTAAATTATAAAGATCTTGAATTATATGTACTGTTCTCAGGAATTTTCGGTGGCGGAAAGGATAATTATTATGTACTGGATAATATTTATGCTTTTAGAATGTTACAGCAACCAATGAAAAACAATTGGGATCACCCATGGTGGACACCGGAAAATAGGAGTAATAAGTACACTTCTACTACTTATTTCGATTCCCGGTTTAGCGGAATACAATCAAGGTCATTTATGAGAATACAGGATATTACTTTGTCATACAGGTTTAATCAGCCCTGTGTAAAAGATTTGAATATTGAATCCCTCAAAATCTATGCTGCGGCCAAAAACGTGTATACATTTACCAATTGGGTTGGAGGTGATCCTGAACAAGGAATTCGGGCAATGAATGGGACATATCCGGTTCCTTCGGTTTATTCAATAGGTTTAGACATTAGTTTCTAACAATTTAAAATTTTAGCACTATGAAAAATAAATCATTTAAATATTATATTATTTCATTATTTGTTTTGTATGGTTTATTCAGTTGTGAATCAGATGAAGATCTGTTAACTGAAATTCCGCAAACGTTCTATACTATAGATAATGCTTTCACATCTTCAAGCCAGGTTGACCAGGTGATTCTGTCATGTTACAACCAGCTTAGATGGATGGCATGTAACAGCAGCTGGCAATATACTATCCTCAGGGGTAATGGAACTGACATTATGGATGTTGCTCAGCGAAGGATATCAAATACTTTTTCCGATTACAGCCAGTTGTCACCTCAAAGCTCTTATTATAATATTTTTTATTCGGATTACGAGCCGAAGCATATTGGCGTCTGGGGGATAATACTAATGCTGCTAAAGATATTAATATGTTAAGGGAAAGGGCTCAATGTGAATATCTGGCTTCTCCCTGAGATGTAACCCTTGATTTTATACTCGATGAACGTGCAAGAGAACTTTACATTGAAGAGTTTCGCTGGCATACACTTCTTCGTATGGGCGGAACTGTGGCTGTAGACCGGATAAGAGAGTATAACACCTGGCCTAACGGGACAGCTCAAAGTACTCTTACCTTTGATTTTAACTTATGGCCTATACCTCAAAGCGTAATTGATAGAAATAAGGATGTCGTTTTAGAGCAAAATCCCGGATGGAAAAATAAATAATAATAATAATTTACCCTGATAATATTGATAAAATAAATATATTATTATATTGCCCATGAAAAATAATACGTTAATTTAATAATTATAATACAGTATAAAAATGAAAAGGAGAAAATTTATTAAAAACACTTCAGAGGCTACTGCTGCAATAAGCTTTTCACCTTTCCTGTCAGGATGGAGTTCAGATAACAGGGAAAAACCAAATATTGTTTATGTAATCGTAGATCAGTGGCGTGCCTCAGCGATCGGCTATGCAGGAGATCCAAATGTTAGAACCCCTAATCTCGATAGACTTTCAAAAGAAAGTATAAATTTCCATAATGCTGTATCAGTGTGTCCTGTGTGCACACCTCACAGAGCATCTTTAATGACTGGAAAATATCCCACATCTACAGGGATGTTTCTTAATGATGCACATCTGCCTGATACAGAATTGTGTATTGCAGAGGTTTTGCAAAAAAATGGATATAAAACAGCTTATATTGGTAAATGGCACCTGGACGGGCATGGGCGAAAAGATTTTATTCCGCCGGAAAGGCGGCAGGGTTTTGATTATTGGAAAGTTGCAGAATGTGATCATAATTATAACCATTCTCATTATTATGCGGGCAATTCCCCTGAAATGCTTTTTTGGGATGGATACAATGTCTTTGCACAGACGGATGATGCAAGAAAATTTATCCGTGAACAAAATATAAGTGATAAACCATTTGCTTTGTTTCTTTCATACGCTACCCCACATTTTCCTCATCATACAGCACCGGAAGAATACAAAATAAAGTATCCGCCGGAAAAGATTAAATTACCAGGAAATGTTCCTGAAAATTTAAAAAATATTGCACAAAAAGAGGCACAAGGTTATTATGCTCACTGCGAAGCACTTGATGATAGTATTGGAGAACTATTGAAAGAAATCGACAACACAGGGATAAAAAATAATACAATTTTTATATTTTCTTCTGATCATGGAGAAATGCTTGGTTCACATGGTGTAAGACCAACGCAGAAACAAGTACCTTGGGCCGAATCTTGCAGGGTGCCTTTTTTATTGCGTTATCCTGCATTATCAGGTAATAAAAGCCGGACAGTAAATATGCCAATTACTACTCCGGATATTTCTGCCACTTTATTAGGCCTTGTCGGCATAAATATTCCAAAATCGTTCGAAGGGAATGATATTTCGGAAATCATAGAAAAAGGTAACGACAAAATAGATCATGCTGTATTATATATGGGAGTGGCTCCATTTGCCAACCTGGCTCAGGAATTCAAAAAAGAATATCGTGCCATCAAAACGAATCAGTATACATATGTACGCGGGATTGATGGACCATGGTTGTTATATGATGATCAGAAAGATCCTTTGCAAATGGATAATTTGGTTGACAAACCAGAATATGCGGAATTGCAAAAAGAGTTGAATGAACGTTTAAACTCTTTGTTAGAAAAAGTTGGGGACGATTTTCGTCCTGCTGCAAGCTATATTGAAGAATGGGGATTTGAGGTCGATCCTGAAAGGGGACATATTCCTTACAAGGACTTTAACCAAAGACCACAAACTCCAAAACGAATAAGTTGAAATATGGAAAATGAAAATTTTAATTCTTCTGTTAACCATTGTGATTTTTTCATGCTCAGATACAGATGTTAATAAAGAAGAATCGCGGATAAACCTTCTGAATAAGTTCAAAAATCCCTTGATCGAAGCAAAACTAAGGGCATATTGGTTATGGATTAACGGGAATGTGACCCGCGAAGCAATTACACGTGATTTTGAGCAGATGAAAGCAAAAGGTTTTGGCGGGGCTGTACTATGCGATATGGATCGATCATATATTCGTGAGAATAAACAGGTGCCTCACGGCCCGGATTTTATGTCGACCGAATGGCGTAACCTTTTTAAGCATGCATTAAAGGAGGCTGATCGGCTGGGACTGGAAATTAGTTTGAATATTACCAGTGGCTGGGCAATTGGAGGACCTATGATAGATATTGAGGATGCTCCCAAAATTCTGACCTGGACAAAAAAGAATATTGAAGGTCCCGGACAGATAAAGATAAAATTACCTCTCCCCGACTTAAACCGGTTTAATGTATATCCTCACAGGGCTCATGAAAAACCTGCCAAAATAATAATGGATAGTGTCTATCATGATATTTTTATAATTGCTTATCCGAAAAGAAAAACAGGAAAAATTATAAATTGGGAAATCAAAGGACTACACAGGCCTCTTCACCACTCAGCTCCTGAAACAGATATATTATTCGATAATAAGGATATAAATCTTGCTACGAATGTTATAAAACAGGATGAAATAATAGATCTTTCAGAAAATATTACTCCGGATGGACAACTGGAATGTAATTTACCAGAGGGTAAATGGGAAATCTTACGAATTGGTTATACAACATACCCTAAAGGTGTTAAATGGGCATCATCAGAAGGATGGACTGGTTTTCCCCTTGATGTTTTCGATGATGAAATTTTTGAAGAATACTGGAACCAGGTTATGGATACTCTGATCATGGATGCAGGTGAGTTGGCCGGCAAATCATTAAAATATCTGCATTCCGACAGTTGGGAACTGGAACCTATTAACTGGACACCTGATTATCAGGAAGAGTTTAAAAAACGGCATGGGTACGACATTTTGCCGTTTGTTCCCGTATTGGTTGGAAATGTGGTTGATAATATACAAATAAGTAATCGGTTTCTTCATGACTTTCGGAAGACTTTCGGTGATTTGGTAATTGATAATTACTACAGAATTTTTAAAGAACAAGCTAATTATAATAATTTAAAGATTCATCCTGAATCCGGAGGCCCTCATTCCGTACCTATTGATGCTCAGGAATGTTTAGGTTTTAATGATATTCCAATGTCGGAGTTCTGGGCAAAATCATGGACACATCGCGTTACTGATGAACAACGGTTCTTTGTAAAACAACCTGCTTCGGCAGCTCATACTTATGGCAAAAAAACAGTGATGGCTGAAGGTTTTACAACTATAGGACCTCATTGGCAGGAAACGATAAGGGATAACCTGAAACCAACTTTTGATAAAGCTTTATGCGAAGGGCTGAACCAACTCGTATGGCATGTTTTTCCCTGCTCTCCAAAAGAAATGGGAATACCTGGTCAGGCGATATTTGCAGGGACACATATTAATCCGAATGTTACCTGGTGGAGCCGCTCGGAAGCTTTTCTTTCTTATATAAACAGGTGCCAGGCAATGCTGCAGCACGGACTGTTTACTGCTGATGTAGCTTATTACTATGGTGACCATGTCCCTAATTTTTCTCAGCTCAAGTCCTCCGATCCATGCAATATCCTGCCCGGATATGACTATGACGTTGTTACGGAAGAGCTGATACTTGAAAGAATGGATGTTTCTGATAATAAACTTGTATTACCGGATGGTATGAGTTACAAAATACTGGTATTACCCGATTATCCTGGTTTTTCATTACCGGTATTAAAGAAGATAAAAGAGCTTATTCAAAAAGGGGCAATAGTTGCAGGTCCTAAACCGGCATATATGAACGGTTTAAAAGGCTATCCCGAATCGGACAGGGAATTTAAGGTATTGGTAAAAGAATTGTGGGGTGATTCGTATTCAAATGGCTCTTATCTGGAAAAGAAAATTGGGGAAGGAATTCTTTATTCAGGGATAGAAATCAGGGAACTGCTGGAAAAAATGGATATTCAGCAGGATTTTTCATTTGTAGGCCGTCAATCGGAGGCAGAGATAGATTATATACATCGTTCTGATGAGTCACTGGACATATATTTTATTTCCAATCAAAAAAATATTAATGAGGAATTGCTGTGTGAGTTCCGTATTTCAGGTAAACAACCTGAATTCTGGGATCCTGTGACAGGTAAAATAAGGAATGCAACGGACTGGTCAGTTCAAAACGGACGAACCCGGATTCCTCTGAAGTTATCTCCATATGGATCTGTTTTTATTGTTTTCAGTAAAGCAGCCGATCCTCCGGCAACAGATTCTGCACCTCCGAATTTTCCTGTTTATGAAATTTTAAAAACACTAAATGGAACATGGGAAGTAAATTTTGATAAGGAATGGGGAGGTCCGGGATCAATTATATTTGATAAGCTTGAGAGCTGGACAGAGCGCACGGAGCCGGATATCAGGTATTATTCAGGAACTGCAACATATAAAAAGACATTTGATATAGATATTGATGATCAGAACATGAAGGATGTTGCATATTTTATTGACTTAGGTGATGTAAGGGAATTGGCGGAAGTTCGGCTGAACGGAAAAAAACCGAATATCTTATGGTCTTATCCCTTTCGTACAGATATAACAGATGCAATAAAATCAGGAGAAAACCACCTTGAAATAGATGTGGTCAATTTTTGGCCGAACCGTATAATAGGTGATCAATATCTTCCGGAAGACCAACGTTATACAAGTACTAATATTAATGTATTCAAAAAGGATTCGCCTCTTATTCCATCCGGATTACTCGGACCTGTTTCAATAATGAAATTACTATCAATTGAGCGAAGTATGTGATCTATAAGGAAAAAACAGGCAAATTCAAAGATTTTATACAGGTATTTATTGAGTATGAATATTTGGTTAATTATAACATTTTATTGTTATTATATTCTAAGTAATAAAGCTCATATATATTTTTTATTTAATGAATATTTATTTATTTTTGTTGTCTATATAGATAACATATGCCAACAATTAAAATTATTGATTCAATAAAAATTGATATTTATTCACGAGAACATCCGCCACCGCATTTCCATGTTCTATATGCTGAATATGAAGAATTGATAGAAATTGAATCATTAAATACTTATGCTGGGAAAATACCCTTAGTTCAGAGAAAAAAAGTAATTGCATGGGCAGAAGTCCATAGAGATTATCTTATGAGAATTTTTATACAATTAAATCCCACATTATGAGAAGGAACATTAAATTACCAAGAATTATTAAGATCGAAAAGATCGATGGATTTAAAATTCAATGCATGTTTAATAATGGAGAAAGCAGATTACTTGATTTCAAAAAAATTTTTAGCTTCTGGAACATTAAAGAAAATGATATTGAGTTTGAATTGCTCGATTTAAAAAAATTCAAAAAAGTTGAATTAAGAAATTATACTTTATCATGGCCAAATATTGAAATAGAAATAAAAAATGAAAAAGGGTTATTAAAAAAACACCCTTATGAAATCGGACCGGATGTATTATACCAATTAAGTCAAAAGGTTGATAAAGGCGAAACAAATAAATTGGGGACAATTATCAGAACCGCAAGGATCCGTGCAGGCATGACACAGGAACAATTAGCTATGAGAAGCGGTACAACAAGGTTCTACATTTCAAGATTGGAAAATAATAAAACCGATGTGGAAATGTCTACATTCAGGAAAATTATTGAAGCCGGTCTGGGAAAACGCTTAAAACTGAAAATAGAATAATATGAAAAGAGAATTTCCTGATTTATAATCCAAGCTGGCCTACGGAATTGCATTTGCATATAGTTCTGATGGCATGGGCTGATTATATGGCTACAGGGGATACCAGGTTTTTAGAAAAACGTTATGATGAGCTAAAAAAGAAGACACTTTATGAATAAAAGAGAAAGGTTTTTAAAAACAATAAACCGGGAAATACCTGACCGGCCGCCATTATATGTTTCCCTGACCCCTCAGGCAGCAAAAAAGTTAAGTATTTATATGAATTTGCCATATGAAGAGCCTTTGGATTCAATGCTTTCGACAAGGGCATCTCACATGGATTTACTTGCAACTATGGGTGCAGATGCTGTTGGAATTGCTGCATGCGCCCCGGACGATAGTCCTACACAAACATTACATGGCGGACTTATAAAAAATGAATGGGGTATGATCTTTAAACCAACCGACCTGTATAATGAATTTTATGAATTCCTGCTAGCTCATGCCGAAACAGCCGCAGATATCGAAAATTATAATTTCCCTGACCCCTTTGCACCGGGAAGATGGGAAGCTGCAAAAAAAACTATTGAGAAGTATGGGCAAACGCATGGCCTTATCGGCGATTTGGAAACTACACTTTTCGAAACAGCATGGTATCTTACAGGATTGGAGAAATTTCTCATGGACATGATGATGGAAGCTGAATATATCGATCCGCTCCTCGACAAAATTCAATCCGTCCATTTTGAATACGGTAAAAAAATGATTGAAATGGGAATCGATGTACTATGGTGCGGTGATGATTTTGGAATCCAGACCGGCCTTATGATGGATAAACTAACTTTTAGAAAGGTATTTAAACAACGCATTAAGGAATTGTTTGCTGAATTCCGTAAAGTAAATCCGGATATTAAAATTGCTTGGCATTCATGTGGTTCCGTGAGGGACCTGATACCTGATTTTATTGAAATAGGACTTGATATTTTAAATCCGTTACAACCATTGGCGGCCGGAATGGATCACGAAGAATTAAAAAATGAATATGGAAATGACCTGATCTTTTTTGGAGGTATTTGTGTTCAGGATCTTTTGCCTAACGGAACACCTGAAAGTATCATGTCTGAAGTAAAACGAATAGCAGAAATATTAGGCAAAAACGGAGGCTACATTATTGCTCCCGCGTACAATATCCAGGATGATACGCCTGTGGAAAATATTATTGCTTTATTTGAGGCGGTTCAGATGCTTAATTCCGTCACAACCGGGTAGAAAATTTACAATTTTATTATGGATTATTTACCGTTAGAATTCACCATCTAAAATCTCTTTGGAGTCTTGAAAATTAATATCTTAAGTCAATTTGTATTTACGATTTACGATTTATGATTTTAAATTGTTTAGTGATTTACTTTTTGTAATTGATTATTTATAAATTTGTATTGTATAAAAAAGAGACTGAGAACCTTTTTATACAGGTTATATAAAGATATGAAGACTTGATCTTTATAAATAACTCATAATAATATTACAATGAAACTTTTCAAAACAGCAATTTTATCAATTATTTTAATTCCCCTGATTTTTTCATGTAAATCACAAAACAAAGAGAATAATAAGCCCAACATTGTTCTTGTTATGGCTGATGATATGGGATATGAATGCCTTGGCTGCAACGGAAGTACAGAATATCAGACTCCGGTTTTGGATAATCTGGCGGGTAAAGGTATACGGTTTGAACATTGTTACTCTCAGCCCTTATGTACTCCTTCACGTGTAAAAATAATGACTGGCAAATTCAATTTCAGGAATTACGAAGATTTCGGATATCTAAATCCGGATGAAAAGACCTTCGGTAATCTTTTAAAAGATGCCGGTTATGCCACATGTATAGCTGGAAAGTGGCAACTCAATGGTTTGAACAGGGATAATTCGGGAAATCAGGATGTTACCCGTCCTTATCATTTTGGTTTCGATGAATATTGTCTGTGGCAATTAAACAGAAAACGGACGGAGGGTGAAAGATTTGCCAATCCCCTGATAACGCAAAACGGTGAAGATCTACCGCGTGATCCGGATGCTTACGGTCCGCAGATATTCAGTGATTATATAACAGATTTCATCGACCGTAAAGCTGGTGAGCCATTTTTTATTTACTATCCCATGGTGATGGTTCACAATCCATTTGTCCCCACCCCTGATTCGCCTGAGTGGAGCGACCCGTCAAGGCGATATGAAAATGATACAGCATATTTTGCCGATATGATGGCATATACGGATAAAATCATAGGGCAAATTGTGAATAAGCTAAAGGAAAAAGAGGTCTGGGAAAATACACTGTTGATTTTTACTGCCGATAACGGTACTAATCGCTCGGTGATATCTTCCACTAATTATGGAAATATTGTCGGAGGAAAAGGAAAATCGATTAATACCGGTAATCATGTCCCTATGGTCATAACATGGCCTGAAATGATAGATGAATCTTATGTATTTACTGATATTATTGACTTTTCAGATATTCTGCCGACTTTATCTGATGTTGCAGGTATAGATCCCTCTTCATATGTAACTGACGGAAAAAGTTTTTATGATGTATTGAAAGGAAATAAAAAGAGGCCCGGGAAAAAGGAAATATTCATTCACTATACTCCCAGATGGGGAACATTTGATCATACAAGATGGGTAATGGACGGTAGATATAAGTTGTATAGGGACGACAGGTTTTATAATACTTCAGAAGATCCGGACGAAAAGCATGAAATAAAGAATCCGACAGAAGAAGAACAAAAGATCAGAAGCAGATTCAAATCAATCCTTCAGAATAAAGAAAAAGAATTTCCATTTAGCTGGAATGACGAGTCATTTAATAAGAAATAACATAGATGAGTCTGGTCTCTTATGTAACTTCGTTTTCTAAAGTTAATTTTCTTGAGGCTATATTGCCAGATAATGAGGGACTAAAAAGCGCTCTGCGACATTTTTAGACAAATTATTTAAATTCATTAAACTGATTTTCAACTATATACAAAAACATAAAAGTTTTATAAATAAAAAAGGTTTAGTTTTTATACAGAACTCATTGATAATTACAAAATAATGCATCTACAAAATAATAAAAGTTGATCTCATGAAATTTTCTACATCTGCTACAATACTTATTATGGTCTTCCTCATAACAAGTTGTGTCAAAAAAGAAGACAAGGAAATATTTAAACCCAATATCATTATTTTAATGTCAGATAACCAGTCATGGAACCATTTAGGTTGTTATGGTGATCCGGCTTTGAGTACGCCTAATATCGACAAGCTTGCAAAAGAGGGAATTCGTTTTACACATGCTTATTGTTCTGCTCCGTCTTGTTCTCCTGCACGTGCATCTATGCTTACCGGTCAGGATATGTGGAGACTGGGAGAGGCTGCTAATCTGTGGGGCAGTTTCCCTAATAAATTCAAA
>CAZTAL010000024.1:0-14311 GCA_964611525.1 uncultured Prolixibacteraceae bacterium | reverse complement strand
ATCCATAGAAGAGAAAGCATTCAATATTGTTTTTATATAGCTGTTAATATTCATAATCCATTTTTATAATCTTTCTGTTCTTTGAATGAGGAAATTTAGGTAAAATAGCAGAAAGATATAAGTTGGAGGCAGGGAAAATTATTAACAATAATAGTCAGGTTATGATACATTTTAATAGCTATATATATTATATGAATGGGGTATTAGAACAAAATTTTTTCAGGAAGTTGAAATATAGGGTTATGGGTGTACACCTGTTTTTTCATATGTGAATTAAAAAAAAATTCATATTTGAAGCAATAATTCTATTAACTTGCATAATTTGCAAGTCATATTTGTTGATAACTCCGGATTTTCGGAGAGTTTGAGATGATAAAAGTGAATTTTTTGCAAATGTTAATGAGTTGAATTTTATCAAGAATGTTGCACCTATGTTGCACCCAGAAAAACAAAAGGAACCAGACTCTCATCTAACTCCTTCTTTTTCAAGTGGGTCGTGGCAGATTCGAACTGCCGACCTCATGCCTGTCAAGCATGCGTTCTGAACCAACTGAACTAACGACCCTTATAATTTTTTTAAATATCAATTCAAAATACCTTTATTTAACGGATCATAAAAATGTTCTTCCGGCTTGCAGTTAATGGTTGATATCTTTATTGTCATTTTACAAAAATAAAAAATCATGTTTACTAATAACAAAAAGAACAAAATTTTTATCTCAAAGCTCTGTACAAAAAATCTGATAATTCTTAAATCTTCCGTTCAGTGAAGAAAAAGTTATCCATTTTAACAACTACTTCTTTTATAAATAAATTTGCCGAATATATTTAGCCCATGAGCAAAAAGTTAAAATATGATATAAATTAATATTCAGGATAAAATTAATTGAGAGCTGAACTGCTCTATATAAAAAACTTAAAAACAAACAGGATTGCCAAAATTATCATTACGATTGAAATATCTTTTATCTTTCCTGTTAATAATTTCAGCAATACATATGAGATCATCCCGAATACTATTCCTTCTGCTATACTATATGTCAGGGGCATTATAATTATAGTTATAAATGCAGGAATGGCTTCGGTAAAATCGTCGAAATTAATATTAAGTATTGGCGACATCATAAAAAAGCCGACCAGAACAAGTGCAGACGCTGTTG
Source organism: uncultured Prolixibacteraceae bacterium (assembly GCA_964611525.1). GTDB lineage: Bacteria > Bacteroidota > Bacteroidia > Bacteroidales > Prolixibacteraceae > JAAYJR01. The sequence goes on along the minus strand of CAZTAL010000024.1, from coordinate 13,151 downwards.
CAGCCGGAGGTACCATGGTGAAAAGAGGTGCAAAGAACAGTGCCACTAAAAAAAGAACTGCCGTAGTAAGCGAAGTGAGACCGGTCTTACCCCCTTCAGCAACACCCGAGGCACTTTCAACATATGTAGTAACAGTACTGGTTCCCAGCATTGCACCTAAAGTTGTACCCAATGAGTCTGCAAAGAGAGCCTGCTTAACTCGCGGAACTCTGCCCTCATAGTCCAGCATGCCGGCTTTTGATGACACGCCAACTAGGGTTCCCACCGTATCAAACATATCCACAAATAAAAAAGTAAACAAGACAATCAACATGTCAACTGTAAAAACACTTGAAAAGTCAAACTTCAAAAAAATGGGAGCAAGCGTGGGAGGCATACCGGCAAGGTGCCCCTCGGGCATGCCGGTCACACCTACAGGCAGTCCGGCAAGGGTGACTGCAAATATTCCGATAAGCAAAGCTCCTTTAACTTTCATGGCTAACAATACAGCAATTAGAACAATTCCACCCAGAGAAAGAAGTACAGAAGACGATCCCATATCCCCCAGTTTAACGAGAGAAGATTCGCTGCTGACAATAACTCCTGCATTTTGTAATCCTATAAAAGCTATAAACAATCCAATCCCTGCTGAAATAGCGTGTTTGACAGAAATAGGGATAGCATTGACAATTAACTCACGAATATTGAATATTGTCAGTATTATAAAAATAATACCTTCAATAAATACGGCAGTCAGGGCAAACTGCCAGCTATACCCCATAGCTGTAACAACAGTATAGGCGAAGAATGCATTAAGACCCATACCCGGAGCCAAAGCAAACGGCAACTTCGCAACCAATGCCATGATAAGTGTGGCAAACATTGCCGAAAGGGCTGTCGCCGTGAACAAAGCATTTTTATCCATACCGGCGGCACTCAATATTTGGGGATTGACAGCAAGGATATATGCCATTGTCATAAATGTAGTTATACCTGCCACAATCTCTGTCCTGACGGAAGTTTTGTTGTCGGCAAGTTTGAAAAATCTATTAAGCATAATAATTTTGTTTTAAAATGTAACTCGTTTCCTGATACCTGATACCCGGTAAAGAAATTTTAGATTATAAACATTAGAGATAAACTTTATTTCAGAACCAACAGTAAATTTCTTATTAAAATTTTACCAACCCCTGGTCTATACGATAAAAACAAATTTAATGACGACTTTATTTTTTCCAAAATAATCTTCTTTAAAGATGCAAAAAAAAATTTGAAAGCATAGCCATGACTAATGTGAAATATTTAGGTTAATAATTAAATTTGAAATATTTTAATAAATTATAAACGTATGAAGTTACTTCACACATCCGACTGGCATCTCGGCAAGCGACTCGAGAATTTTTCCCGCATGGAGGAACAGCAAGCTGTTCTGGAAGAGATTTGCGAGATTGCCGATCATGAACAGGTAGATGCAGTCATGGTAGCCGGAGATCTGTTCGACACTTTTAATCCGCCTACTGAGGCTGTAGACATTTTTTATAAATTCATAAAACGCCTTGCCAATAAAGGACAACGGCCGGTTATTGCCATTGCTGGCAATCATGATTCCCCCGACAGGATAGAAGCTCCTGATCCATTGGCACGTGAATGCGGTATTATCTTTGTCGGATACCCCGATTCAATAATCCCTGAATTTGAGTTACCGGAAGGCACTAAAATCACAAAAACCACAAAGGGCTTTATCGAACTAAAACTACCCCGTAACAAAACGCCTTTACGCATTTTATTAACTCCTTATGCGAATGAATTCCGTTTGAAGACTTGCTTGGGGACTGAAAATAAAGAAGAAACGCTGCGGAAGGTTCTTCGGGATAATTGGCAGGAACTAGCAGATAAGTATTGTGATAACAAGGGCGTAAACTTGTTAGTCAGTCACCTTTTTATGATTAAAAAAGGTGATGAATTACCCGAAGAGCCTGAGGATGAAAAACCCATTCTGCATGTTGGGGGAGTACAAGCAGTATTCTCTGAAAATATTCCCAAACAGGTTCAATATACTGCTTTAGGCCATCTGCACCGACTTCGTCAGGTTGATTCAGAGCCTGGCCCAGTCTATTACAGTGGCAGTCCTCTTTCCTATAATTTTTCGGAAACTGATCAGGAAAAATTTGTATTAATTGTGGAAGCGGAGCCCGGAGAAAAGGCGATGGTGCATAAAAAGAAACTATATAAAGGTAAAAAGCTGATTCGCTACCGGGCTGAAGGAATAGAACAAGCCATAGAATGGCTACATGATAATCAGGATTGCCTTGTTGAACTGACTATGGTTACCGAAAATTTCATGTCAGCTCAGGAGCGCAGAAGATTAAGTGCCGCCCATAATTACATTATTACTATTATCCCTGAAGTAAAATCCGCTGATGCAGGGATTGCTAACAATAAAAAAGAGATCGATCTGAAAAAAAATATGGACGTACTTTTCCGGGATTATTTCAACTACTCAAAAGGACAAGAACCTAACGAAGAAATAATGGAATTGTTTTCGGAAATATTATCTGAAGATGAACATAATTAAGAATTATCTAAGACATTTAAATAATGATACCGGTAAAATTGACTATACAGGGATTATATTCCTATCAAAAAAAACAAACTATAGATTTCACAAAACTTACAACTGCAAACCTTTTTGGTATCTTCGGAACAGTGGGCAGTGGTAAATCTTCTATCCTCGAAGCGGTCACCTTTGCTCTTTATGGAAAGACCGACAGGCTGAATCTCTCAGGCGACAATAGGAACTACAATATGATGAACCTTAAATCCCGTGAACTATTCATAGAATTTATTTTTGAAACGGGAAAGGAACAAACAGCATATCGTACAATAGTTAAGGGACGCCGCAACACCAAACGTTTTGAGGAGGTAAAAACTCTCGAACGAATTGCTTATCAGAAAATTAATGATAAATGGGTGCCAATTGAAACTTCAGTCCTCGAGGATGCTATCGGCTTAAGCTATGAAAATTTCAAACGCACCATCATTATTCCCCAGGGTAAATTTCAGGAATTTTTGCAATTAGGTAACAGAGACCGGACCAGGATGATGAAAGACCTTTTCAATCTTCAAAAATTTGAATTGTATGACAATGCATCATCACTTGAATCGAAAAACAATTCCCGCATACAAAAAATTGAGGGACAGTTACAACAATTGGGCGAACTCAACCAGGAAAAAGTTAATGAGTATGAACAACAATTAATTCAAACAAAAGATGAAATTGAAAAACAAACAAAAAAATTAAATGAACATCAGAAACAGGAAGCCCAATGGCAGCAAATTCAAAAGCTGGCAGAAAAACTGAAAGCAGCAAAAGATAAAATGAATGAATTAAAAAAACAGGAAGCCGAATTCATTAAGCTTTCTGAAACCATCAGTAAATATGAAAATTGCCTTTTAAGGTTCAAAAACATATTAGATGCCATGGAAAAAAGCAATAAAAAGATTAATATGAAAACCAAACAAATTAAATCTGAGGCAAACGAACTTAAAGGGCATAAAGAAGCAATAACACGGAAAGAGATAGAACTTTCAAAAATCAAATATGACTATGAAAAGCGGGAAATTATAAAACAACGTGCTGAAGAATTATCTAAATTGTCGGAAATAAAAATCCTCACAAGTAATATTGAAAAAGACAAAATCCGTCTTGAAAAAGGAAATGAAATTTTAAATCAAATTCAAGAGGCGGTCAAAAAACTAAAGGAAGACAAAGAAAAGCTGGAACAATCCTTAAAATTAAAAAAATCAAAATTGCCGGATCTTAACCTGCTTTCAAAAGTTAAAACATGGTACGTCCAAAAAAATAATCTGGACAAACAAAGTAATGACCTGACTAAAGAAATCAACGAATTTCAAAAAGAAAAAAACAAGATTATTCATGAGTTCAGGGATATCCTTAATCATCCCCTGTTTGATGACCTGACCGTAAAGTCTGATATAACCATAGCAAGTAAATATTTACAGAACAAACAAGAAGAGGTAACTGACAACATTACCAAACTTAAAAGGGAAGGAGACCAGTTGCTTATTAAAGAACAGCTGGAAAAGTATGCTGAAGACCTTCGGGAAGGACAACCTTGTCCGCTCTGCGGCTCAACCCATCATCCTGAAATATACAGCGCCGAAAGTATACGGGAAGAAAAGAGCAGGCTGGGAGAAAAAAAACAAATACTGGAAACGAAGCTGGAGAACATAAGTAATAAAATAACTCATTTTAATGACCTGCAAAGTCAGTTGAAATTTAATTCACGACAGTCAGAACAATTGTCTGCAAAACAAAAAAAACTGAAAAAAGATATTGCAGAACACGTTTCTGCTTTCAAATGGGACAATTACAGCAATCTCCGGAAAGTCGAGTCAGCTTTTGATGAAGCTGACCTGATACAAAAAGATATAAAAAATAAGGAATCTGGTTTAGAAAAACTATCGCATAAATTGAATGAGGCTTTAGAAAAGAAGGAGCGCTACCAAACTGAAATTGAAAATATTAATAAGGAGTTAACTGTTAATAAAACGAAAACAACAACACTCGAAAAGCAGCTCATAATGGTATCGCCCGATCAATATATAAACAAATCATCTCCCGAAATAATAAAAGAACAATCTGCACTTATACAAAAATATGAGGAAATTGATAAACAGTATAATAAACTGACAGAACAATTGAACGGATTTAAAAAAATAAAAGACAGTTTATCAGGAAGTTTAAAAGCAAACAGAAAAGAGCTGGAGCAGGAAAAAGAAGAAAATGAATTGCTACTGGAGCAGCTTGAGAAAGAACTTGAAAAATCGGAATATACAACAGCAGAGGAGGTGAAACAAATATTAAGTCAGCCGATTGAACTGGAAAGCCAGAAACAAATGTTATCCCGTTTCAACGAAAATATCAAATTTTCACAAAATCAGCTCGATCAGTTACAAAAAGAGATGGGAGACCGGGTATATGATGCCGAAATACATAAAAACGTAATTAAGGAAATCTCAATAATCCAAAAATTATTGACGGAAAAAAATCAGGAATATGGAAAAATTCATGAGCTATTGAATAAACTGCTTAAAGACCTCGAAAGCAGGTCTCAACTGAAAAAATCGCTCGAAAGTTTGCAATTACGTGCCGATAACATCAAAACATTGAAAAACCTTTTCAAGGGAAGTGGTTTTGTAAATTATATCTCATCGGTTTATCTGCAAAATTTGTGCAATGCAGCCAATGAAAGGTTTTTTCAGCTTACACGTCAAAAATTGAGTCTGGAGATCACCGAGGACAATAATTTTCAGATACGTGATTACATGAACGGGGGAAAAGTAAGGAATGTTAAAACACTTTCGGGGGGACAAACATTTCAGGCTGCTTTGTCCTTGGCACTTGCACTGGCTGATAATATTCAAAAAATAACCGAATCCAATCAAAACTTTTTTTTCCTGGATGAAGGATTTGGTTCTCTTGATCATGAATCGCTTTCCGTGGTATTTGAAACCCTTAAATCGCTAAGAAAAGAAAACAGAATTGTCGGGGTGATTTCTCACGTAGAAGACATGCAACAGGAAATTGATGTGCACCTGCGAATAGAAAATGATGAGGAACATGGAAGTTTGATATACGAAAGCTGGAAAAGTTGATTAAAAAAATAAACCCCGGAAAAGGACTATCCGGGGCTATTTTTTCATCGGGAAGATAAAAAAATATGGGTCATCTATATTTAGATGCTCAAAAATAATAAAAGGTAACCCTATTTCCCAATTTTTTTTACACTTTTATTCAAATAATTTTATTTTTATACACTGTTGTCCTGTAAAAATTTTTATTTATATGGCATTTTTGAAATATTTTTTTTAAAAACTTTTCGGAGGAAGCTAATTTATTAAACCTTAATATATCTTATAACTTGTTGAAGATTAAATTAATAAAATTTACTAACTTGTTTAAAAATAAGGCGCCTTTTTAGACCATACTCATATTTAGGTATATATTTAACTAAAATAAAGAATAATGATTTATACCCGTAACGGAATCAAAAAATTTGCAGTAATTGTTGCCGGCGGAAATGGCCGTAGGATGAAATTATCAACTCCTAAACAATTTTTGGAAATTAATGGCCTCCCGATATTAATGCACACCATAAATGCCTTTATCACTTTTGTTCCTGCTGTTGAATTAATTATTGTATTACCTGAAAAAGAGGCGGACCACTGGGAAGAACTATGTAATAAATTTAATTATAATATAAAACATAAAATCGCTTTTAGCGGGGGAACACGTTTTCACTCGGTGAAAAACGGACTGGCACAGATCAGCGGCGAAGGGATTGTATTCATCCATGACGGTGTGCGGCCTCTGGTTTCAAAAGATACAATTGATAATTGTTATCAAACCGCTGTCCAAAAAGGCAATGCCCTGCCTGTAATTAAACCTTCAGAATCGCTGCGGAAGGCCTCCGGAGATCATAACAGGGCAGTAGACCGCAATAGTTATTATCTGGTTCAGACACCTCAAACATTCAGGGTCTCGTTAATTAAAAAAGCCTATAACCAAAACTATAATACAAAATTCACCGATGATGCATCAGTGCTGGAAAGTACAGGGAAAAACATTTACCTCGTAGAAGGTAATCGAGAAAACATAAAAATTACCTATGCGGAAGATATCTACCTAGCTGAAACATACATGTCATATACTAAATAGTATCATACTAATGAATCGCCTTTTTTAATTCTGACATCGGTAACAAACTGTTTAATCTGCTGTTCATCATCTCTACGGCAAATCATAAGTGTATCTTTTGATTCTGCAATGATATATCCATTTAAACCATGTAATACAGCCACTTTATCATTATTAAAATTTATAATGCAATCTTTTGTATCGTATATCAATACATTATCACCTGAAATAACATTGCCATTATCATCTTTATTTTTACTATCATAAAGCGAACTCCATGAACCCAAATCGCTCCATCCGAAATCAGCCGTAAGTAAATATACATTATGAGCCTTTTCCATTATCCCGTAATCAATCGATATACCCTGACATTCAGAATAGGTTTTATTGATAAAGAATACCTCATCATCAGTATTGTATAACTTAATGCCTTTTGCAAAAAGAGAAGAAATATCTGATAAGTATGTATCAAAAGCTGCCAGGATTGAAGGTAGTGACCACAAAAAAATACCTGAATTCCAAAAAAATTCACCACTTTCAAAAAAAATCTTTGCCATTTCTATGTTCGGCTTCTCAGTAAAAGTCTTAACCTTATGCAGGTTATCAAGATCATTGAATCTTACCTTGTTTTTTACCTGGATATACCCGTAGCTTGTTTCCGGACGACTTGGCTTAATCCCCATTGTAAGTAAAGCATCATTGTCCTTTACAAAATCAAGACCATTTTTTATTTGTCTTATAAATTCTTCTTCTTTAATTATTACATGATCAGAAGGAGCAACAACTAAGTTAGCCCGTGGATTTTTTATTTTGAGCTTATAAGCAGCATATGCTAAACACGGCGCAGTATTTCTACGCAAAGGCTCCAGTAAGATCTGATTTTGATCCAGCTCGGGAAGCTGTTCATGCAGAAGATCTTTATAGCTCGCACTTGTTACTACCAAAAAATTCTCAAGAGGTATTAATGATCGGAAACGATCAAAAGTTTGTTGTATAAGTGTCCGCCCGGTTCCCAGAATGTCCAAAAACTGCTTTGGCATCGCCCTGCGGCTTAACGGCCAAAAACGGCTTCCAACACCACCGGCCATTATTACACAATAATTATTACTCATCTTATTATCTTTTCTTTTGGCCATAAAAATATAATAATATAACGATTTATTTAAAATTACGATATAAAGGCAAAGAAGTTACTTTAGAAAACAAATTCATTCGTTTCATACATTCTAATTTTTCAATCAGCCATTAATATTGTACCTGAATATCTAAAGTGAGATCATCATGAAATTTTACAGTGTAAGTTAATATTAAAAGCACAATAAAAAACTTTAAAAGCGTAGCCATAGCCACGGTGAAAAATTTTGAAATAACCATTTCCAATAGTGGAGTGTCATGTAGAATTGTAATAGATTTTCATTTTAGATTTTTAGGTTGTAAATTTAACCAAAATATTTTAATGGCTATAAACCTTTTAACAATCGAGTAAATCATTACAAAATGAAAATATTTTTTCATATAGGCCGTTATTTTATGATGCTCAAAAGAGTTTTCGGACGGCCAGAGAAACACCGGTTATATGTAAAACAACTTTTCCGTGAAATTGATTCTCTTGGAGTTAATTCAGTGTGGATTGTTATTATAATATCCCTTTTCATCGGCGGCATTATGACAATCCAGTTTGCGTACAGTATGTCAAATCCTATGTATCCCAAAACTCTCGTCGGACTCGGAACAAGAGATACACTCATATTGGAGTTTTCTTCAACAATGATAGCCTTGATAATGGCCGGCAAAATAGGTTCTAATATTACTTCGGAAATAGGTACTATGAGAGTTACAGAACAAATTGATTCTTTGGAAATCATGGGAGTTAATTCAGCCGGCTATCTCATATTCCCAAAAATTTTAGCAGTAGTATTCATATTTCCGTTGCTATTCATTATAAGTGTGTTCTTCGGACTCATAGGGGGATTGCTTACCGGTCCTGTAGTTGGTGTCATATCACTTACCGATTATCTGGAGGGTATACGTTTTCTTTTTTACCCATACTATGTAACCTTTTCCATTATTAAATCTCTTGTATTTGGATTTCTGGTGGCTTCAGTCCCAGCTTACTTTGGTTATTATGTTCAGGGTGGTGCACTCGAAGTTGGCAAGGCCAGCACTAATGCAGTGGTTAATACTAATATACTTATTTTGCTCTTTGATTTAATTTTAACAAGACTCCTTTTAGCATGATAAGAACAAATAATATCTATAAATCCTTTGAGGGTACAACGATATTGAAAAATATTTCATCGGTCTTTGAACGGGGCAAGACCAACCTGATTATAGGCCGCAGCGGTTCAGGCAAAACTGTATACCTTAAATGCATTTTGGGTTTATACGAAGTTGACGACGGTGAAATATGGTACGATGACAAAAATCTGGTATTAACTTCCCAAAAAGAACGCCAGAAACTAAGGCAGGAAACAGGTATGGTTTTTCAGGGCGGCGCACTCTTCGATAGTCTTTCAGTAGATGCAAATGTCAGATTTCCCCTTGAAATGTTCACCAATATGACATCAAAAGAAAAAGAAAAACGAGTGAATTTTTGTCTTGATCATGTAAATATTGAAAGATCTGCTCATAAGCTTTTCCCGAACGAAATAAGCGGGGGAATGCAAAAACGTGTTGCTATTGCCAGAGCATTAGCTTTAAATCCTAAATATCTCTTTTGTGACGAACCGGTTTCGGGACTTGATCCGAAAACTGCTACGGTGATTGATAAACTTATTCAAAGTCTGACTAAAGAATTTCAGATAACCACAATTATAAATACACACGATATGAATTCTGTAGTGGAAATCGGCGAATATGTGCTTTTTTTGGCAGATGGTGAAGCTATTTGGGAAGGTACTAATAAAGAAATACTTAATACCGATAATAAAAAACTTAATGATTTTATTTTCGCAAACAAATTATATGCACAAATGCGAAACAGAAATATCTGATGATGTATTTTTTTTAAAAACCTTTTTCATTAATTTCTTATTCATAAATAAAAAACGTATCTTAATGGCTAAAATAATTTATATTTATTCACAACAACCTAACAATGACCATTAGAAATCTGGAACGTCGTACATTTCTTAAAATATGCGGAAGCGCAGCCGCAGGAAGTGTTTTATTGAATCCGGCTGATTTAATGGCAGGAGACATAAAAAGGAAAAAAACACGCTTTAAATTATCCAGACCACGCTGGATTATTTATGAAAACGGCAGCTATGATTTGATTTCAAAAGAAATAATCCTTAAAAACTGCCGGCCTGCAATTGATGGACAAACAGTTATGCCCCGCAACGTATTCCTCGGCGACTCCCCAAAAGGAATCAGGATCGTATATGAGTTGTCTGGTGGATTTATGATGCTTGACCTCCAAACGAACGAGGATTCGTTGTCTATTGGCGCTGAATTCAGTGGTTTTTCCCAGTCACCACGCTGGTTTTTCCCAATTTCACAAGCTAAAGTATTCGGCGTTGACTGGTTTTTCCGTCAGGGTTTTGGAACCGGAGGTCCCAGTAGTATTCACCCCATAATACGTCCGGATCAAATAGACACTGAAAAAATCGGACCATGGGAAAACTGGAGTTATGACAGTTACCTCATGTTTGCATTTTTAGGCAAGGAAGAAACCATTGCCATTGGAAACACTGATCACAGGGACTTTCTACAAAGAAGCACAATCTTCAGTTACCGTCATCGTCACAGGCTAAAAGACAGTCAGGAAGGTGATGGCGGAATATTCTTTGAAGCCGCTATGTTGCTCAACCAAACAAAAATAAAAAATGAATATATAAAGCTGCCCAATCTATATTTCTACACCGGTAATAAACCTTATGAAACTCTTCAGGAACTCACATGGAGGACCAGTGAAAAAACACAAGCGAGACAAGGTTCTGTTATTAGTTATCACTGGATTTCCAAAAATTCCCCTGAAAAAAAGCTTTCTTTCGACAATCTAAAAAAACAGATAGATTATCTGGTAGGATTAAATAATCCACTTCCCCTTCACACACTGTCTGTCAGCAGAGGCTACTGCATTATCGGGGATTGGCTAGAGCCTAATGATAACTGGCCGGGCAGACTCGAGCGTGCTGCCCGCGAAATCTTCAAACATGGCTACAGGGCAGGTATATGGATTGCCCCTTTCATGGTTTCAAATAAGAGCAATCTCTTCAAAAAGCATCCCGACTGGCTTATCAGAAATTTTCAGGACGAACTTATTATTGAAAAAACAGAAGGTGATGAAACCTATTATACCCTTGATGCCAGTCACCCAGGAGCTAAAAAATATCTCAGCAAGGTTTTCGAATCTCTCCGGAAAATGGGATTCATTTTTTACGAATTGGATTATCTGGAATGGGGACTAAAAGATTCACATCTTGTAAAAAGGGCTTCACCCGTAAAATCATCTGTACAGGTTTTCAGGGAAGCACTCGAATTAATACGAGAAAAAATTGGCTACGGCAGCCTGATAATGGCTGACCATACTCCATATATGCCTGTGATAGGATATGCAGATATTGTTAAACTATCAGAGAACTTAGGCAATAAATGGGAGGATGGAGGCGTAAAAAATATGATTCGCGAAAGCTATTATAGCCAATATTTCAATAATATTTTATGGCAAAACAATTACGGAGAAATTAAACTTACAGCCAATAACTCTTTTACAGAAAATGAAAAAATCAGCATGGCTTTATGGCTGGCGTTCCTGGGAGGAACAGTCAGTACCTCAGATAATATTACTGATTGGGGTAATGAACAACTGGAATTTTTCAAGTTTCTTGAACCATCTAAAATATACCAAAATGCATATTTCCCGTATTGGCCATCAGATGATGAAATTAAAATCGCAGTAAAATTTTATAAAAAGTATCGAAGCTGGGGCATTTTATTTTTTAATGACAAAGAAGAACCAGTTAAAAAAACTTATCCGGTTTTTGATCTTATAGAGGAAGATTCAATCTATATTTTCAACTGGAAACCGGGTTATATAATTGCATTCGGCGAAATGACCGAAGTAACTATTAATCTGCTGCCACATCAGTCCAGATTATTTTGGTTTGCAAGGAATAACGAACCACCTGCACAAGAACTAACACTGGGAGGACAAATGAAGGATAATTTAACTTCTTAATTTATCTTTTCTATTTTTGTGCTTTTTTTAAAATTAATTATATTTGTACCCCGTTATTAGGAAAATAATATAATTTATAAAAATATATTGCGGGGTGGAGCAGTGGTAGCTCGTTGGGCTCATAACCCAAAGGTCGTAGGTTCAAATCCTGCCCCCGCTACGAAATAAATGCTTAAAAGCCTGATAGCTAAAAAGTTATCAGGTTTTTTGTTTTGTTCTGGGACACATTTGGGACACAGAGTATAGATATTAACATGAATTTAGCTTACCTAACTCTTTATCTCTATTCCCTTCCTAAATTCAGCAATTTTATCCTTGTCTTTTTCACTGATCAACTCGCATTCAATTAATTCAGCAATAAATTGTTCGCTTTTAAGGTCTTCATAGGTTATATCGCTATATTGTTGGATAAGTTTAAATTCATCAACCAATAAATGCGCCGCAGGCCATCTGATATAACGATGAATAATCTCTTCTGCTTTGGATTTTGCTGCTTGTTTTATGTATGGTTCGTTATTTATCCAAAGCTTTGGATGATCGGGGAAAAGGGATTTAGGATTGGCAATGAAAAATTCATTGAGGTCGGTTAACAGTCTTTCTTTTGAATGTTCTATCTGACTCGCAATAATGCTTATAATATCAGATTTTACCTTATTCATTTTTGAATCAAATTTTTCAACTTCCGATTCAAACTCCTTTTTTTTGCTTTTTTCGAGCAGGCTTTCTTCCCGGGATTTAACCTTTTTCAAAAACCTATCTCTTATTTCAGCAATATTTGACTTAAAATCATTTAGTGGTTTAAAATATTCCTTTTTCCCCGATTTTTCAAATAAATTTAGTTTCGTTTCCAGTTTATCTTTTAACTTAGCATCCATTACTGGAAGGGCTTTAGAAGGAATTTCTACTTTACGGTATTGAAGATTGGCACCTTCAAACTTCAATTTCACATATTGAAATTTATTTGAATAAAATTCGACAATTTTTTTATAATCCGGATTCAATGGCGGATTTTTCTCCAGGTCGGTTTTTACCTTTTTTACCATTCCTATAGATAAATCCAATACCGACGCAGGATTGTCGGGAATTAATTCTTCCGGTTTGTCTAAGGTTTTGCTCTCTTCAATAATGGCGTCTGCCAATTCATTTTGAAAATCTTTCTTTTCCTCATCCGGGAAAAAGTAGTTTTTCAACCGTATCCTGCTTACAGAATCAATTTTAACTGCATTTATTGTTTCTTTATCTGCCGGAATAAGCGATCGGGATTCTATA
>CAZTAL010000023.1:0-6327 GCA_964611525.1 uncultured Prolixibacteraceae bacterium | reverse complement strand
CATTTCTTTGACGAGTTCTATCTCATGCTTTTAAAAATTATGAATACTGATGAGATAAAATTTTTGTTTTAAAAAGTTCATGTTCGTTTCATCTAATTTATTTCTGGATTATGTGATTAAAAACACTTTAAATTTCATTAGTTCAAGTTTAAGTTTCTATTATTATTACTGGATTATGTTGTTCAATACTCCGATTTTTATGTCCGGAGATCATTTAAATTGTATGTAACATATTCTTGATGATATTTTAAAGGTCTGTCTCCAAGCAATTTATTTTGGTTTTGCTATATAATAATGTTTTCCGTTTCTTTTTAGTGTGGCTACCGGACTTTCTAAAAAACCGGGAAATTCTTTCACAGGAACACGTGGCCATTCTTCCGACTCGCTGAATATTTCGTAATTTTTAAGCTTCAGATATTTTTTTTCTTTGTTACTGAATACTAAAAAGTGATCCTGACCCTCAGGCATTGTATATACCGTGTCCATGCTGACCACATTATATTTATCATGACTGTGTATTCTTATATTTGAGGCAGTGCGGATATTCCCGTATACATATATTTTATCTTTCTTCTCAGATATGCCGGCAGATTTTAAATTTTCAACAAGTTGCTCTCCCTGATTGGGCATTAAGAGAGGATAAAGCAGAACAAAACCATTAAAATAGAGTAGCATTATTGTGTTAGCCAGTAATACCTCTGTTGAAATATTTTTAAAAACACCGGAAAAATATAGGGACAGCAAAACCGTGCTCACCACTATTCCTGCAATCAATATCTTGTCCGTTAAAATAAAACATGTATATAAAATATTTACTGAGAATGTGAGTATGACCAATGCCAAAAAAAATTTAAAAAATGTTTTCCGGAAGCGGCAATCGAGTTTAACGAGAGACCATGCAAAAAAGATTGATAATAAAGGGATAACAGGAAGAATGTATCTGTCGTAAAACTTAAATACCGCTGCTGACATGATTATTATCATTATAATCCATGAAAAGATAAAGCCAAAGACAGCCTTTGATTTATTGTCCGAACTGAGAACTGAAGCTTTAAGTTTTTTGGGATATGAGAATGCAATGACAATCCATGGTAAGGAGAATAAGAGCAGATTAACAATTCCGAGAAGTGCATTAGTTATGACCTGTAATGTCTTTGATGCCACCCGGTCACCTACCTGGTCTTCATAAAAAGAAGAAAAATATGCAGAGCCATGTTCTATGTACATAATCGCAAACCAGCTCAATGCCACGGCAATGGAGATAAGCAGAGATGCCGGATGCACAAGATGTTTTATTTTCTTTTTCTTCCATGGATTTAAAATGAGGAACAAAATACTCAGGCCTGTTAAAGCTGCCGCTGGCAATCCTTTGGTTTCAAAGGCAAAAGCAGCTCCAAGATAAGCCATCCAGTAATATTTTGATTTGGGTTTTTCTGTGATCATTATTTCCAGAAAACCCCAGGCACTGACAGTCAGGAAGAGAACAAGCAGAATATCCGGTATTGATCTGCTGGCGCTGATAAGCACCAGCGGATTGGAGGCTGTTATAAATGCTGCTGTCACAGCTGTTTTTTTGTTTCTGGTTATCGATTTGGACATAAAATAAACGATTATGACCAGTAATGCTCCCGCCAGCCAGAAGAGCAGGCGGGAAGAAAATTTGCTGACGCCAAGCATTTTATAACTGCCCATCAGTACCCAGTATGTAAAAATGGGTTTTAAAAATCGCGGGGAACCGTCTGCTTTATAAGGAGTGAAACAGTCATTTTTATCCATCATCTGCAATACGGCGTCCGTATAGTATTTTTCATCAGGATAATGAAACACATAATCGAGAGCTCCGGGTGCAGAATAAAGCAGGAAAAGCAATGGTATTATCAACCAGTAATATTTATTTAGTTTTACTTTCTGCATTTTCTCAATATATAATGAGGTACATTGGTTTCAGTACTTCATTTCTTGTTTTCGGATTGATGAACAGTCCGCCCCGGTTAAGATATAAATGACGATATTCAATAATTTTATCAGCTTTCAGATTAAGACTTTTGATATATTCGAACCCTTCGCCATCTGTGAAAATCCAGTTACCCTTTTTACCGGCTACTGATTTGACCGATTCATTTGCAGGTAGTTGCTTCGCCTGGGGTTTGCTATAAAAGAATAATTCGTACTGTGTATAGTTATAATTGTACAGAATATCGTCTTTCCCCGCTATTTCATTATAAAGCCGGGCAGCTTTTGGAGGTGCCTGGAAACTAAAAATATAGGGATAGACATGGGTGTTTAGCAAAAATGAGAGGCAGGCAAAAACAATGGCAGATGGAAAAAGAAGTCTGGCAGCACGATTTTCGCTGATAAAAATAATGTAAAGGGCAGACAGGAGTCCTGTCCCTGCAATAATCCAGTATTGCCATGGAGGTTCAGGGAAAAGGTAAAATGAAATAATTCCGATACTGCAACATAAAAGTATAAAAATCACCATTTGAACGGAGTTAAAAGATTTTAGCAGCTTTGGCTTCTCCCTGAGGGCAATATCAATCCATTTTGCTGTAAGAACGGCGATCAGGGGCATGATAACAAATATATAGTTTGGCATCTGATTTTTTGAAACACTCAGTACAATGACCAATATCCAAATTCCTGTAAGAGTGAAACACTCTTGTGACCTGAATTTATTTTTTATAAGTGATCTGAATTCAAAGTAAACACTGATAAAAAACAGCAGGCTCCATGGCAGGAACAGGAAAAGAAGGTTGTGAAGGTAAAAAAGCGGATCGTTTGTGGATTCTAAATATGTGCCGGTCAGCCTGCCCACATTATTATCCCAGAAAAAGAAGGTTAGTCCCTTTATGCCAAACTGATTTATGAGCCCTGCCAGTGCCGGTGTAAGCATTACAAATGACAATAAAATACCAAGGTACCAGCGATAGTTTGCAAATGACCTGTATTTTTTTTTCAGAAGAAGGTGTCCGGCAACAGCTAAAGCGGGAACAACTGCACCGTAGGGTCCTTTAGTAAGCATTGCAAGTCCCGTTCCGAAGAATCCCAATATCCAGTGTTTATTCTTACCTGTTTTTATAAATTCATGAAATTGCCAAAGGGCAAAAGTCACGAATGCCTGTAAAGGTGTGTCGGTGTGGACATCCATGCTGTAGAGCGAATATATCACCGAGAAGGCAAGCAATAAAACCGTTATCATACCGACTCGCCGGTTATATAAACTTTCCCCCAGTTTATAAGCAGAATAGAATCCGAAGAATACCAGGAGCAGAACAGGTAATTTAAACCAGAAATTTGAAATTTTGCCGATAGCAAATCCTATAGCACCCAGCCAAAAAAGCATCGGAGGTTTTTGGTCGTAAGGTTCTCCGTGCACGGTAAGGTTTATGTAATTGCGATTCTGGTATATCTCTTTTGCTATGGTGGCATATTTGCCGGAATCTCTTGTGACATCGATGTAAAGTCCTGCAAAATAAGAGACCAGCATTAATCCTGCCATTACAAAGAAAATTATAAGAGTGGTTTTGTTTTTCAACATGACCGGTTTATAAAGTTGTTAAAGACACCAGACAAAAGTGGTAATTTTTTCGGAGATTGTAAAATAAGAATAAACTTTAGGTATATGGTCAAAATGCATATCTTTGTTTAAAAATAATAAACAAATGAAACTTTGGGATAAAGGTATAGACGTAAATAAAGCAATTGAAAGATTTACAATTGGTAAGGACCGGGAGCTGGATTTGTATCTTGCTCCATATGATATTCTTGGCTCCGTTGCCCATGTGACCATGTTGGAGTCCGTGGGACTGATTGAAGAAAATGAGTTGCCGTCACTGCTTAGGGAGCTGAAAAAATTATATAAATTGGCAGTTTCGGGTGATTTCAGTATAGACGAAGGTATGGAGGATGTTCATTCCCAGGTTGAGTTTCTTCTGACAAAGGAATTGGGGGATCTGGGAAGGAAGATTCACAGCGGGCGTTCCCGGAATGACCAGGTATTACTTGATCTGAAACTTTTTACCCGTGATGCTATTCAGAAGGTTGTATATAATGCTTCAAAACTGGGAGACATTCTGCTTTTTAAAAGTGAGCAATACAAGGATGTCCTTATGCCCGGATATACCCATCTGCAGATAGCTATGCCGTCATCCTTCGGTTTATGGTTCGGTGCTTATGCGGAAAGTCTGACTGACGATATGGAATTGCTTCTGGCGGCTTTTAATATTGCAAATCAAAATCCCCTCGGATCGGCAGCAGGGTATGGTTCTTCCTTCCCCCTTAACAGGCATATGACAACTGATCTGCTGGGATTTAACGACATGAATTATAATGTTGTATACGCACAGATGGGTCGTGGTAAAACAGAAAAGATCGTTTCGTTTGCTTTGGCCGGACTGGCGGCTACGCTTTCCAAAATGGCATATGATGTTTGTCTTTTTACCAGCCAGAATTTTGATTTCATTAGTCTGCCGGATGAATTTACAACAGGATCCAGTATTATGCCTCATAAAAAAAATCCTGATGTTACAGAGCTTATCAGGGCTAAATGCAATAAAATCCAGGGAGTCCCAAATCAGATATCATTGATAATAAACAACTTGCCAGGCGGGTATTTTCGTGATTTTCAAATTTTAAAGGAAATTTTTTTGCCTCTTTTTGATGAAGTAAACGACTGCCTTTTAATTGCCTGTCTTGTGATGGAAAATATCAAAGTCAACCCGCAAATTTTTGACGATAAAAAATATGAATATTTATTTTCCGTCGAAGAAGTAAACAAGCTCGTTTTAAAGGGAATACCATTCAGGGAAGCCTATAAACAGGTTGCAGAAAAAATTGAAAAGGGTGAATATAAAACCGACAAAAAAATCAGTCATACCCATGAAGGCAGTATCGGTAATTTATGCAATGATAAAATCGCAGAAAGAAAAGAGGTTATAGTCAGGAATTTCTATTTTGATAAAATTGAAAAGGCGATTAATAAATTGGTGGGGTAGTATTGGCCTGTTGTGGTTAGGCGCTTAGGCCGGAAAAGTTCAACTCAGGATTTAATTCATAAAATACTTCTAAAACTCAATCTGCATTACCTGCCAACCAATCAAATATTTGTTTTAACTGTCTGGTCGGTAAATTACCAGAATAAATTACGGCTCTTCAATTTCTATCAATACTTCAACAGGCCATCTCATGCCACGAATACACGGTTTGCATGACATATTTCCAAATCTATTGTAATCCTGTCCATCAGGTTCAAAATATATGGTGTTTTATGCAAATTTATTAAAATCAACAAAATTTATTCGTTCCCTGAATTACGGTTTTCAGGATGTTCTGTCGTTGTTTCTTTCTTGTATTGTGAAGGGAAACGACCTGAAGTTTCAATAGCTTTAAGAACAATATCCTTTACATTTTTATCAGCATTTTCAACTTTTTTATAAAGCTGATTGATAAGGTTCTCCTCATCTTTTATCTTCGATTGCAGGGAAGTAATTGTTTGGTCTCTAAGCTTTAGTTCTCCATCAAATTCTTTTTTAAGCAGCTCCTTTTCAAATTTATGCTGCGCTTGCAGTTGCGAGGTGACCTCTTTCTCTTTCTGGTTGACTGTTTTTTCCAGGATTTCCGGATGTTTCTCTACCTGCCGGCGAAGGTCTTTCAATTCTTCTTCTACAGCTTTAACAGCTTGTTCCCGCTCGGCAATCTCTTTTTCAAAAGCCTGTCGCTGTTCAGAAAGCTCACGTTCTTGTTGATCCTTCTTTTGCTGATAAGCATCTGTCTCCTTCTGTCTCTTTTGCTTGATATTGTATTGATACTCTTCTTCTTCTCGTTTCCTTTCTTTATCCCGCTGCTCTTTTTCCTCTTTGAGTTGTTGTTCTATCTGTTTTTTCTCCTTCTCCCACTTCTCCCGTTGCTCCCACATTTCCTGTTCAAATGAAGCTTTCTGTTGTTTCTGGGTTTCGACAAGTGCTGATAAACTCTCAAACTCCCGGTTAACCTGGTAAGCATCTTTAAGATTCTGCTCTTCCGCAGCAATGGCTTCCTGCAATTTGACCAGCTTCCTGTATTCTTCGGTAATTTTTTCGCTCACTTGCTCGAGTGACTGGCCCAGTTGTATTTTCAACTCACCAATATTTTTCATTACTTTGTCAGGAACAAGCTCTTCGGCTTCCTTAACTGTTTCCTTCACCTGCTTTTCTTTTTGTATTTCTGCAGGACCGGGCTCTTTCTGTTCCTTCATCTTTTTCAGTAACTGCTGATATGCTTCAAGGATTTCCTTTTTGGTATTTTTCTGGCTTATTTCCATCTTTTGAAAATTTAAATTTCTACTAATTT
>CAZTAL010000022.1:0-21138 GCA_964611525.1 uncultured Prolixibacteraceae bacterium | reverse complement strand
CTAATTTCTTCATGATAATTTCCTCCGTAATAATTTATCGTCGATAACTATCACCTTTTCGATAACTTAATTTACCACCAATAGTCTCAGCGATTTCGTGCAAAAATTTCCAAGCTAAATGTGAATCTTTATCATATTTTTCTTTCTCAATGTCAAGAAAATTAGGCTCATCGTAACGTTTATTGTCATAAGATCCACGAAGAATGATTTTTGTAAATTCATCCTTTCGTACATCTGCGGTTATACGTATATCTACATACCGGGAACTCAAAGCATTAATTCTTTCACTGCATTCTTTTGGCTCTGTCGAAATTGACATAAGCGTTGCATCTGTATGAGCAAAAATAAATCCTTTATCCTGCAGTACTTGTGCAACTTTCTGATAAGCTTCTTTAGGAGAAAGATTGGTTTTAACTTCAATTACTCTTGTTCCAAATGGGGCTTTTTCATCATTAATACTTGTTGTTTTGGTGGTTCCGCAAGAATAAATAATTAATACAGCTCCTGCAAGAAAAGCTGTAAACAGAATTAATTTTAAATTTTTCACAACAGTTGATTTTTAGTTACTGCCTTTCAAGTTTCACAAGTTTATTTGTAGGAACTTGACTTATTTTTCAATTTTACACTAATTTATATAAATTTTAAGCGCGGCCTTCCCTTCCCTTTCTTTTGAGAGTTTTAATTCACATTGTTATATTAAGACCCAATAAAGAAATGGATACCATATTACTGCATGGAATTTTGATAAACGATATCAGAAATATGAGAACGATTATTTCAAATTTGGTTGATAGAATTAATCCGATACTTTTTTATGATACCCTCTTTCATTATCCAGCATCTAACGTAATCCAGGGCGGCTTAACCACCAATGGAGGTTTGTTGTTGTTAAACTTGTTCATTCGATTTCGTAGATTTCTTTGCATCTTCTTGTAAACTCAGGAAGCCAAGAAGAGCACTTAATCCCAGTAAAATAACGGGTATCAAACTAAAAAAATTGAAACCTATAATTAGCACAAAACCAATCGCGGCTATTGCCATCAAAGCTGCGCCAATAATGGGTTTTGCCTTTACCATACCCGCACCAATCAACGCTGCTACCGGTAGTCCAATACTTAAGAATTTAATTCCTGCTCCCGCTCCCGCCTGACCAACATCAGCAATACTACCCAAGCCGTATCCGACCAGACCGTAAATTAAAGCCACCAAGCCTCCAATAATTCCCAATACAAGTGCTCCTGTTTTCATTTTATCTCTCATTATCTGCCGTCAGTTTGTTTATCAAGCCTTCATGTGACGGCTTACATGTAAGCTCAATATAAAATTAATCGAATTAACTATGATTCGGTTTGTATTTCTGTAGATATATCCCTGCACTTACTAAGCGCAAAGTTCTTTGCCTCCCCGGATAAAAATCACCGGAGAGGCTTTTAAATTAGTCGGGTAAATTTTTGATGAAAAAAAATTATCTGCATGATAATTGAAATTTTAGGAAGCCTGCGGTCTGTTTAGGGCCGTATATCAATTTTTGACGTATAAAATTAAGAGAAAAATATTAAAAGCCAAAATTTATAACAGCTTATATTCAATTGCCTAACCATCCGACCCCCTGCGCACTGAAAACCCACACACGCGAGCCGGTGCCGTTCCTGGTTTATAAATCCGGTATTGTGCCCGACGAAGTGGAGGTTTACGACGAGTCCAGCGTAAAAAACGGGACATTCGGTTTACTGAAGGGCAATGAGTTTATCCGAAAGTTTTTGGAAGTTTGAATCGATGGATGACGCGGTTTGCAACTATACATTCAGGAAATTGGAACTCTATTTTGCTGAAAATAATTACCCATTCTGGCAACAATTTTTAACCAGAGGTGAAAGCACACATTGCAAATGTGCGCCAGCGAGGTCAACATTCTTTACAGTTCTATGATTTTTCCTGCTCCGCCTTCAATATATTTTTCGGGGTATAAAGCTTTTATCTCGGCAATGTGCTGGGTGCAATGTGTCGGGCAAATGAAATCAAGGCTTTTAAACAATTCATATTCATCGAATCCATGTAATCCACCCACAATGGCATAAATCTTTCCGAATTGCGAGACGGAATTTAGTATATTTTTCATTTTGGGATGCGAACATCCGACAATCAGAACAAGCCCTTTATCGGTTTTTACTGCCATTGATTGTTCTATCCATTCAAGTTCGCCGGTTGAATAAAAATTTTCATACATTTCCAATGGCTTATCCACTTGAATAATCTTTTTCGCATTGCGTATTCCTCTTAATGAAATCGGGACAAACACATTTACCTGGGCATTTTTGTCAAGAAAAGCTGAAAGGCCGCCAACATGATCGAAATGTGTGTGCGAGATAAACACATCATCAATCAATGATGGCTGTATATTTAGTTTTTCCATGTTTTTGAGCAATATGGTGCCGTTTGCCCCTGTATCGAAAAGAATAGTCTTGCCATGTGCTTCTACCAAACAGGAAAATCCCCAGTCCGCTTCCAAATCTTTTTGGAACAGGGTATTATCATAAAGTATTGTTATTTTCATTTTGAGTCATAATTTTAAAATTATATTGAAAAGAATTATCACTTTTTGTGAAATAAACTTTAAGTTAATTTTTTAATAATGTTCACACAAATTTTTGTCACAATGAATTCAAAAATAGCAAACATATTTTCATAATACAAAGTTTATTTAGATTAAATTTTAATAAAAAAATTTAAATGCAAAATAGTTTTATAAATTTATAATTGAAAATTATGTAAGACTGTTTATGGCTCAAAATTATTCTATAGAATCAGATAATTTTATCTTATTATTTATATAGATCGAGAGTATTTAATTTTATTTTGTAAAATACGAAATTAGTATTTCAGTGGACATTGGGTATTTTAGTTACCCTTATTGCAGTTATTTACCAGCGTAATACCGTTCCCACCTATGACAAAAATGTTCAGACAATTATAGATGGCCGGGAATACCAATTCACCTTGGTAAGGAGTCACGGAGGCAAGACTGATTGTCCCTTAGAATTGCAAATTTCCGATGAGCAGGTTACCGTAGAAATACATTATCGTAAATATCCAACAAACAATAAATGGAATATTATTGCAATAGAGAGGCATAATGATGTACTTTCTGGTTCATTACCGAATCTTCCTCCTGCAGGGAAGTATGAATATAAAATTATACTTAAAAAGGGAGCTCGTTCATTTCCTCTAAACAATGGTGAATCTGTAATTATTTGCTTTAAAGGTGATGTGCCGGCAAATATATTGGTGCCGCATATTATTTTGATGTTCTTAGCTATGTTAATGAGCAATCTCGCCGGAATAATGGCTCTATTCAAAAATCCCAAGTTCCGGTATTTTACCAGATTTACTTTCTGGACGCTTTTAGTTGGCGGACTTATTTTCGGGCTTTGGGTTCAATGGTATGCCTTCGGCGAAGCATGGGCCGGTGTACCGTTTGCCTGGGATCTGACAGACAACAAGACCCTTGTAGTCTTCCTTTTCTGGCTTCTTGCCTTTGTAATGAACCGGAAAAAAGAAAAGCCCACATATACCATAGTAGCCGCCGCTATTATGCTTGTTATTTTTTCAATACCTCATAGCATGTATGGCTCACAGCTTGATCCTGAAACAGGAGAAATTATTCAGGGTTATATAAAATTACAAAATTATCCGGACAAAATCGGGAATATTCTTTTTTCTATGCTACCGGCAGGTTCTATTTCAGGAGCGCCTTTCTTAATCAATTTTGTTTTATTCCAAAATTTTTTCCTACTTTTACAGCCGCCTGAATTTTAGCATTAGGCGCTTAGGCCGCAAAATTCACCAACATGTTGTTAGTTTTAAAACAGACAATATTTCCCGCGAAGCGGTTTTTTTTCAGGCTTGCCCTGAAAAAACGTAGTTCCTTTATTTCTGATAATAAAAGTTATCGGATATTTGTCATCTTTATCTGTATATTTTTTTCGGAGAATTAAATTTACTGATGTCATAATACATAAATTTGGACTATTTTTTTAACAAAAAAAGAAAAGATCGAATAAAATCGACAAATATCGGAAATGAATATTTTTTTAAAGGGTAATTAAAGACCCTGCAAAATCTCATGTTTAACAGGGTTTATAAGGGACAGAAAATATTTTCGGGGTATAGCGCAGTCCGGTTAGCGCACCTGCTTTGGGAGCAGGGGGTCGCAGGTTCAAATCCTGCTACCCCGACAAACATAAAAGCTTTGCACGATAGTGCCGGTCGTTAAATATTTCAGACGAATTAAGCTTGCTTAAATAAAGTATGAAATATTTAAAGCCCATATGAGAGCGAAGCGAACAAGCTTTTATGTTTGAATATCTTCCAAAAGGATTCACCGGAGGTAAATCTCACTACCCCGACATATAAATCAATGAGTTACAAAGGTTGAAGTTTGTAGCTTTTTTTAGTTTATAAACATTAATTGGCTTTTGGAAAAAGATGGTCTTGTGAAAAGATGGTCTTGTTGTTTGCCAATCCACGAGTTACAGCTATCGCTGCATGTTGAGAATCCCGTCCTGTGGCGAAAGCATTCGGTTGATCCTGATTTATTAAGTATGTCTTTGGAACCGGCAAATCCGCATTATGTGCCAGTCTCCCGGCTATAACTGTAACCCGGTGACCGGGAGGAAGTTCTTCAGCACGGTAAGCCTTCAGTACCAGTTTATCGCTGAAAGAGCTACTGTCAACCTGTCTTCCACTTTGGAAATACCCTCTACATCGCCTATTGCTAAAATAATTTTATTTTTTTGTATATTTGAACTAGGACACAAAATGAATAATACAGAATATTATGGAGAAGATATCTGTTTTAATTCGTGATAGGATAAACATGGATAAAATAGAAAAGCAATCAATCTATGGGATAGTAATAAATGGCAGAATATTATTATTTTTATTACTAGCCATACTATTATCCTTTCAAACCAATGCACAAACTATTAATCTTGATTTATTACTGACCGGGGAGGAGATAAACTGGCTTAAAGAACATGAAGATAGTATACGATATGCTCCTAATCCATCCTGGCCTCCGGGTGATTATATTGAAAACGGTATTCATAAAGGAATTGTGTCCGATTATATTAAACTATTCGAGGAAAAACTGGGGATAAAATTCCAAAAAATGTATTTCGAGAATTGGTCAGATATGTTAAATGGATTGAAAAATTCTGAAGTAGATCTTGTAGGTGGAGTTCACACAACAGAGAACAGGGAACAATATTTTTCTTTAACCGACCCATTTATTGAAATCAAATTAGGAATTCTGGTAAGATCGGATTATCCCCATCGATTAACAGGAAATCACATAAATAAAATGATACTGGCTTGTGTAAAAGGATACTCAACCATTCAGCATGTCAGGAATAAATATCCGAATGTTAAAATAAATAGAGTTAATGATGATTTTGAAGCATTGACACAAACATCTTACGGCTTAACTGACGGAACCATAATAGATTTTATGTCAGCCGGTTATCTGGCAGAAAAGTATCATATTGCAAATCTTAAATTAGGAATAAAATTAAATTATCATTGGAATCTGGGATTTGCCAGTAGAAAAAATATGCCGGAACTCGCATCCATAATAAACAAACTTTTTGACACTATCAGTGAAGAGCAAAAAAAAGATATATACAAAAAATGGGTGTCATATGAATTTAAACCTGAGCCAGGTTTTTTTGAGAGGAACCAAAAAGCAATAATTATTATAACCTTTTTAATAATATCCCTCCTTTTTATTCTTGTTGTCTTTAATTATTCACTAAAAAGACAAGTTAACAAGAAAATTAGGCAGCTTGAAGTAGCTAAAGACATAGCGCGGAAACATGCAAGGAAATATAAATTAATTGCTGAAAATACTTCAGATGTTATATGGATGTCGGATCTTAATTTAAAAACAACTTATGTTAGTCCGTCTGTTAAGCAAATGCTGGGTGAAAAACCGGAAGAACATTTAAAGAGAACGATTGAAGAAAAATTTCCACATAAATACGCGATTAAGTTACAGAAAATACTTAAGCAGGAACTTGAAAAAGAAAAGAATCCGAATTGTGATAAAAACCGTTCTGTATTTATAGAACTTCAACATTACCGGTCTGACGGAAGTACTATCTGGGTAAACATGAATGTATCGTTTATTCGTGATAGGTCCGGTAATCCAATGGGATTATACGGTATTACCCGTGACATAACTTATCAAAAGAAGGCAGAAAAGTATATAAAAAAAAGGTTGATCCTTGAAAAGATGTTATCTAAAATTTCAAAGATAGCTATAAGATCTACCAGTAATGAAAAAACTTTTAATCGGATTTTGAAAATGGCAGGAGAGACAATGGGGGTAAGTTGTTCATATATTTTTGAATACAACCGCCAAAATAACACGGTAACCAACACATATGAATGGTGCGCCGAAGGTATTACTCCCCGGAAAGAGATATTAAAAAATATATCACTGAATGATATTCCATGGTTTTGGAAAAAATTGTATAGTGGTAACGTTATTGGCTATAAAAATATAGAAAGGATCCCTGATGAATATGCAAAAAAAATTCTCAGATCACAGGGTATTTTATCAATTATAATCATTCCATTATTTCTTAACAATGATTTCTACGGATTTATAGGATTTGACGAATGTACACGACATCGTAAATGGCATAAAGAAAATATTAAAGTATTACAATCTTTAGCTTATATTGTTACAAGTTTAATCAAACGGCATCGAACCGAAGAAGAACTTAGGATTAAAGACCTTTCAATTGAATCATCAATGATAGCAATAGTGTTGGCTGATCTGGATGGAACCCTTACTTATGTAAATAAAAAATTTCTTAATTATTGGAGATATAATAGTATTGAAGATGTGAGAAATAAAAAAAAATATGAATTTTGGAAATCCGGAAAAGAATATTTAAAAGTAGTACGGACAATTCAGGAAAAGGGACACTGGTATGGAGAAATGGAAGCTGTACGATCTGACGGATCCGTATTCATTGCTGAAGTAAATGCAAATATTGTAACCGATAAAAATAATAAGCTGCTTTGTCTGCAATTTTCATTTATTGATATAACTGAACGAAAAAGGAGGAAAAAAGAATTAATAATTGCTAAGAAAAAAGCTGAAGAGAGTAATCGGTTGAAAACTGCCTTTTTATCAAACATGAGCCATGAAATCCGAACGCCGCTGAATGGTATACTTGGTTTTCTTGAAATAATAAAAGATGTGAATTTATCCAATGAAGAGCAAGAAGAATTTATTAATCTTATAAAAAGGAGTGGAAACCGTTTGATAGAAACAATAAATGATATTATTGAAATGTCAAAAATTGAATCTGGTGGAATAACTATCCATGATAAAGAAGTTGATCTAATTGAAATGATGCAATTTCAGTTAAACTTTTTCAAACCACAGGCAGAAGAAAAAAATTTAATCCTGAAATGGAACAGGAATCCGGAAATTAGTCATTTAGCTTTAATAACGGATAAATATAAAGTTGAAACTATATTATCTAACCTGCTAAAGAATGCTATTAAATTTACTGAAAAAGGCCATATAGAATTTGGAGTATACAATTCAGGCGAATACATAAATTTTTATGTGAAGGATACAGGACAGGGAATTCCCGAGAGTCGTAAAAATATTATTTTCGACCGTTTCAGACAGTCAGAACCGTATTTAGCCCGCAGTCATGAAGGTTCAGGGTTAGGATTAGCCATTTCAAAAGCATACGCTGAATTACTCGGAGGGGAAATCTGGTTTAAAAACAATAAAGAAAAAGGCGTTACTTTCTTTTTCTCAATACCTTATAAAGTACCCGATAAGTATATTACCGGCAAAATAGTGAAAGCAGGGAGTAAATATGATTATAATTTTCTATCAGGGCACAAGATTTTAATCGCCGAAGATGATAAAAATAGTTTTATTTACTTTGAAAATATTTTAAAAAGATGTGGAGCAGAAGTTTTTCATACAAGAACAGGAGAAGATACTGTTAAATTTATTATTGACAATCCGGATATTTCAATGGTAATCATGGATATAATAATGCCAAAAATGGATGGCATTGAAGCAACCCGGAAAATAAGAGCTTTGAATATTGATATACCTATAATAGCACAAACCGCTTCTGTCTCTGATGAATTACATTTGGAAGCATTGGAGGCAGGATGTAATGATATAATTGTAAAACCTATTGAAAAGAACATTTTACTAAGAGCAATAAATGATTCTTGTCTTAAAAGAAAACAATAAGGTAATCACAGATCATAT
Organism: uncultured Prolixibacteraceae bacterium; assembly: GCA_964611525.1. Lineage (GTDB taxonomy): Bacteria > Bacteroidota > Bacteroidia > Bacteroidales > Prolixibacteraceae > JAAYJR01. Next base: position 12,821 of record CAZTAL010000022.1, on the reverse strand, counting down.
GAAAATTTCGGATGTAATTATTAAGTCCCTCATTACCTGGTAATATAGTTCCAGGAAAAATAACTTGAAAAAAATTTGCGATGCGAATCTACCAATGCCTGCGGAAACATTATAAGAATACAGGCATTCACGTGAGTACTGTCCCCAACGCTGGTGCGGATTTGCAATCCGTATCTCAGCCTGCAAGGCTAAAAACAAAAATATCCACAGTAAAGACAGAATAATAAATTTTCTGTAACTTAACCGAAAACAGCTTGATAAAAATAAATTGTGAATTAAAAAGGCTAAGAAAAAAATCACAAAATACCACCGACAAGCAAAAAAATAACATCGAAATAATTTGCGGAGGAACAGGACTCCACTGGCCCGACCTCGATGAAGACCTCCCTGTTATAGGGATAGTAGAGGGCTGGTCCGGACAAAGATATAAACTCCAATCCTTGAATTGCACGAAAAGGTAATGACTGATATTATTCAACCACGAAAACCATGATAACCTCGACAACCAACATCAACATCTTTCAGATTTCAATAAATAAAACTATCTTTGCTTATATATAAATTGATTACAAATGCTTGACATTAAAAAAACATATCTCACCGACGAGAAAAAACACCCTGTTGCAGTTCAAGTCGATATAGGCGCTTAGGCCGCAAAACTCACCAACCAACATTAATATGTCAATACCAAAAGTACAAACCATTACATGCATAGGTGCAGGATATGTCGGAGGGCCGACAATGGCCGTGATTGCACAGAAATGTCCGGACATTAGAGTAAACGTAGTAGATACCGATCCTCAGCGAATTGCAGCGTGGAATGATAAAAATCTTGATAACCTGCCCATATACGAACCCGGATTAAAAGAGGTGATTGCAGAAACCCGTGGGCGAAACCTGTTTTTTTCTACCGATATCGAAGCCGGCATCCACGATGCTGAAATGATTTTTATTTCGGTAAATACACCTACGAAAGAGTATGGTGAGGGAAAAGGAATGGCTGCCGACCTTAAATACGTTGAATTATGCGCCCGGCAAATTGCCCGGATTGCAGCCGTCAATAAAATTATAGTAGAAAAATCCACATTGCCCGTACGCACTGCTCAATCCATCAAAACCATCATGGAAGCCGAAAGTACCAACGTAAAATTTAAAGTACTTTCAAATCCGGAGTTCCTGGCTGAAGGAACAGCAATCTCCGATCTTCATAATCCCGACAGGGTACTTATAGGGGGCGATCAGGATGCCGACGGACAAGCAGCCATTCAGCAACTGGTAGATATCTATGCCCGCTGGGTACCGCGTAATAAAATAATTACAACAAAAATATGGTCATCAGAGTTATCTAAACTTACAGCAAACGCCTTTCTTGCACAGCGCATTTCATCAATAAATTCGATATCTGCATTGTGTGAAAAAACCGGAGCCGATGTGGATGAAATTGCTCTTGCCGTAGGATTCGATTCCCGTATTGGTCCCAAATTTCTGAGAGCCTCTGTGGGTTTCGGCGGAAGTTGTTTCCGGAAAGACATTCTTAATCTTGTCTATCTATGCCGTCATTTTAATTTACCGGAAGTAGCCGATTACTGGGAAGGTGTAATAATGATGAACGACTATCAAAAGCACCGTTTTGCCAAACAGATTATCGACAGCTTATTCAACACCGTTTCCGGTAAAAAAATAGCTTTACTTGGCTGGACCTTTAAAAAAGACACTAATGACACCAGAGAAAGCGCAGCAATATATATAGCCGACTATCTTTTGCAAGACCAGGCACAATTACATATTTACGATCCCAAAGTTACATCCGGACAAATTTTAACCGATCTCAAATACTTGCAGTCTCATCGGAAAGGAACATATATTGAACAAGGCAAAGAAGTAACTGAAGAACAAATTCACAAATTAGTAACTGTTCACAATAATCCGTATTCAGCCATTGAATCAGCCCATGCAACAGCCATACTAACAGAATGGGATGAATTCAAAAACTATTCATGGCCCGAAATCTATAACAAAATGCACAAACCCGCTTTCATTTTCGATGGCAGAAACATACTCAATGAATTTGAAATGAAGGAGATTGGATTTGTATATAGGGGCATAGGTAAGTAAAAAATTTTAAAGCGGGACTGTAAGAAAATATCTTCCCATGCAATGTCTTTACGAGGAACATCACATATACACATCATAAAGGCGCGAACGGCATCATCCGGTAGGGCAGCAAATCTGACCGAGCTTCCTCCTGATAAATGAAAGTCAAAGATTTGAAAACTGCCGAAAAATTAATAAAAGATCATGTTGAATTAATAAAATTAAAATGGTATGAAGTACATGGTAGCTGAATTGCCTTTTTTTTAAAAAAGATCAACCGCTGCGACAATTTTTTTAAATTTGCTGCGGAATTGCTGTATAAAATTATAGTACAAATATGATGCATACAAATTTTAAGCTATGTCAAAAAAAACAGCACTTATAACCGGCATTACCGGCCAGGACGGGGCTTATCTTGCCGAATATCTGATTAAAAAAGGATATATAGTGCATGGCATAAAACGCCGTGCTTCTTTATTCAATACAAACCGTATCGATCATCTGTACCAGGATCCTCATGAGAAGAACAGGTACCTCATTCTTCATTACGGTGATATGACTGACAGCATGAACCTGACCCGTGTTATTCAGGAGGTGCAGCCTGATGAAATTTATAACCTGGCTGCTATGAGCCATGTAAAGGTTAGTTTTGACACTCCGGAATATACGGCTAATGCTGATGGAATTGGTACTTTGCGTATCCTGGAGGCTGTTCGGTTGCTGGGATTGGTCAAAAAAACAAGGGTGTACCATGCTTCAACTTCTGAATTATATGGATTGGCGCAGGAGGTTCCGCAGACTGAGAAGACGCCTTTTTATCCGCGATCGCCTTATGGTGTGGCTAAGTTATATGCTTACTGGATTACAGTGAACTACCGGGAGGCATATGGGCTCCATGCCAGCAATGGTATTTTGTTTAATCATGAATCGCCAATAAGAGGGGAAACTTTTGTTACAAGAAAGATTACACGTGCTGTTGCACGTATTGCGCTGGGAATGCAGGAAACATTCTATCTGGGTAATCTTTCGGCCAGACGCGACTGGGGCCATGCAAAAGATTATATCAGGGCTATGTACCTTATTTTACAGCAGGATATGCCTGATGATTATGTTATAGCTACGGGTATAACGACAACAATCCGTGACTTTGTGAAAATGACTGCGGCTGAGATTGGTATGGAAATTACTTTTTCGGGTGATGGTAAGGAAGAAACCGGCTGGCTCTCCGGTCTGGATGAAGGTTTATTTACCATGAAGGTTGGAGAGCAATACCTTCCAAAGCTTAAAAAACGTCTTGTAAACTGTAAGGCACCCCTGATTGCTGTTGATCCTGCCTATTTCCGGCCCACTGAGGTTGACCTGCTGATCGGGGATGCCACAAAAGCCCGAAACAGGCTGGGCTGGGCTCCTGAGTATGATCTTAAAGGACTGATCAGAGATATGATGAGATATGATATTCATCTTATGAAGAAAGATCAGTTTCTGCGTAATGGTGGGTACAGGACGTTTAATTATTTTGAATGAGAGAAGGGTGATGAGTAGTGAGTGATGAGTAGTAAGTAGTGAGTGGTGAATGGTTGATTTTTTAATGGCTAATGGAAAAAAATATAAATGGCGCAGATTAATGGATTCCATGAATTGATATGACCCATTTCTAAAACAACAAACTATGAAATTTAACTCTAAAATATATATCGCCGGTCATCGTGGCCTGGTAGGTTCTGCTATCCGGAATTGTCTTCAAAAAAAAGGCTATACTAACCTGATCGGAAGAACCAGACAAGAGTTGAACCTGTTGGATCAGCAGGCTGTAGAAAAGTTCTTTGCTGCTGAAAAACCGGAGTATGTATTTCTTGCTGCTGCCAGGGTTGGCGGAATTATGGCCAATAATACTTACCGGGCTGATTTTCTTTATGAAAACCTGATGATTCAAAATAATGTCATCCGCAGTGCATGGAAGTATGGCGTTAAAAAACTTATGTTTTTGGGAAGCACTTGTATTTATCCCAAAGAAGCACCTCAGCCTATGAAAGAGGAGTGTCTTCTTACTTCCCCCCTTGAATATACCAATGAGCCTTATGCCATTGCCAAGATTGCAGGTATAAAACTTTGCGAAAGTTATAATCTGCAATATGGCACTAATTTCATTTCTGTAATGCCCACTAATCTCTATGGGCCTAATGATAATTTCGATTTGGGAAAGTCTCATGTACTGGCTGCGTTGTTACGAAAAATTCACCTTGGAAAATGTCTGGAGGATAATAATTTGGAAGCTGTCCGCAAAGACCTTAACCTTTATCCTGTTGAGGACATAAACGGTAATTCCTCTCATAATCAGATATTAAACATCCTGAAAAAGTATGGTGTTTTTTCTGATGTTGATCAGTCAGGAGCGCTGCTGCAGGATGCAAATAAGAAATCCGGTTCAGATTCATCCATTAATGTTTCAGTAGAAATCTGGGGAAGCGGCAAACCTCTCCGTGAATTCCTGTGGAGCGAAGAGATGGCTGATGCCTGTGTATTTATTATGGAGAGGGTTGATTTTAAGGATGTCATTCCGAATGAGGTTAGAGAACTCTTTAAATCGGACAATAAGCGATTTGAAACTGATTCTTCGGCAGGTACCGGATTGTCAGCAATAATAAACAAGCACCAGGAAATCCGTAATACCCATATTAATGTTGGCACCGGCAAAGAGATATCCATTAAAGCTTTAGCGGAGCTAATTGCAAAAACAGCCGAGTTTAAAGGTAAACTGATCTTTAATTCCTCTAAGCCGGATGGTACTATGCGTAAGCTGACGGATGTAAGTAAATTACACGAACTGGGTTGGCATCATAAAATTGAAATAGAGGAGGGGATTAGGAGGGTTTATGAGTGGTATGTTAATCAGTGAAAGGGTAGTTTCCGCGGCGGTCGAGTAAAGCGAAGAGCAGGTATTAGATATAATTTTGATTGAGGTGCCTTCATTTGAATGTTCAGACGAAATTACAACAGAAACAAAGGTTACTAAAGAATATCAACCTATAACCGGAAAATCAAAGAAATGAGTATCTTTGAAAAAAGAATAAAAATGAAGACAATAGAATTAAAAATACCAGATACACTTAATTTGAATGTTAGAGAAGCAAAAATGTTACTGGCATTACGTTTATATGAGAAGGGAAAATTGACATTAGGGCAAGCAGCCGAATTAGCCTGTTAAAATCACTTTTTGGTAAAATTACTATGAGTCGAGTCTAAAAAGGAGCTTCACGCCCTTTTTAGGCAAATTTTTTACTAAATGAAAGAAAATGCGCTGGTTGGCAGGATTTAAATACCGAATCAATTTCCCAGACTCTTCCACTCAAAATTTATAATATTACGCTCCGCACTATCGAAATGAATGCCAATAAGGTAAATATTTTTATTCTCCGAAAGGTATTTCTCGTAATACTTTTTGGTTTCAATCTGGTGGATTGCTGATTCATCCGGCATATCAACCTTAAACTCGATTATAAAGATACTATCCATGCCAATCATAGTCATGTCAATCCTGCCGAGATTGGTGTGGTCTTCTGTTCGCACTTCAAAACCCAAACTTGAAAGGAAGGCAAATATTACCGATGCATAATAGCCTTCGTAAACGGAAATGTTATTGTTTACGTAGTTATCATAAGGGATAGCTGCAAACAGGGACTTTAACTCTTGCTGAAAAGCTTTAAAATCATTCTTAAGCAAAGAATCAATAATCTGTCTTTTTTTTGCACCAAAACCCCTGTCCAGGTTGGTAAGATAACTAAAAAACAAGGTGTTTAGTGATTTCTGTATCTCCAGGTTTGGTACTTTCAATTTGTAATTCATTTCGTCAAGGAGTTGTATCTTTTTATCAAATGTCAGGTATCCGGTTTGCCATAACAAAGCCACTATGTCTATCTGTTCGACATCAAATGCGTTTAGCACTTCCCTGCTAACTTCAATATTTTCCAGATCAGGCAAATAATGCTTCCCTTGCTTCAATATCTCTATCAAAAACGACGGGTTACCTGTCTCCCACCAATAATTATTGTATTCTCCTCCTTTAGAAAAGAAAAGTAGTATATCGAAAGGATTATAAATGGGTTCTCCAAAATAATTATAACCGTTATACCATTTCTTCACCTTTTCCAGGTCAACTCCATCAGTATAATCTGAAAAATTTTCTTTCAGATCATTATGGGTATATCCGGTAATTGTAGCATACCTGTCATCAATGGTAATATCCTCCAGGTTATTAAGTCCGCTAAACAGATTCATTTTTGAAAACTTGCTCACACCTGTCAGGAAGACAAAACGAAGATACCTGTCACTATCCTTAATAGCGGAATAAAAATTCCTCAACATATCACGTGCATTATATGAAGTTGTCTTATCTTCATTACCTATATTATCCAAAACAGGCTTATCATATTCGTCAATTAGAACAACAACCTTTTGATTATATTTTTCATAAGCAGCCTCAATTATCCGCTTTAAAGATATTCCTGCCTGTGGATGATTAATATCTTCAAAATTAAGTCCAAGCTTATTGCTGTTACTCCTCAAAAGCTCGGTAATTGCCTCTCTTATATTCTCATTTTTTGAAAAATTTCCACTTGCAAAGCTAATTTCCACTACAGGAAACTTTTCATCCCAGTTCCATTTATCATATATATAAAGTCCTTCAAAGTACTCTTTATGACCTTTGAATATCTCAGAAAGAGTACTCAGGAATAATGACTTACCAAAACGACGCGGTCGGGACAGAAAATAATACTTTCCATTTTCTATCATTTGAAAAGCAATACCAGTCTTATCTATATAGACATAATTATTATCAGTATCCCTGATATCTCTGAATGTCTGTATCCCGATAGGTAATTTTTTACGATCCATAACAAATCATTTTGACTTATAACAAAGATAATATACTTTTTCTGTAAATTCTGTTGCTTCATGCGAAAAACAGCTCTGCTAAACAAAACCTTTTCAACTGAAAAAACACTCTGCTTCTTTGCAATTAATGCAGGCTTATTTATTAACATATAAATGAGCCAAGTCTAAAAAGGCGCTTCGCGCCCTTTTTAGGCAAATTTAAAAAATTTATTAAACTGATTTATAGATATTTATAAAATTACATAAAGTATTAATCAATAAAAATTTTAGTTTTTATACTGAACTCATAGTTGTTTTAATCTATTTTCTCCAGTTCTACCCATAATGGAAATATATTTTTCCCTTTAGTTGTGTAATAGGGAATGAGTTCACATTCCATTTCAGGGAAATATACATTTTTCATCTCAATAATATCGGCAGGGGTATTGTTGTTCTCAGCTTTAACAATTGCCGCATGGGTTTCAATATACATTGTTCCGCTTGATTCCAGCGGGTTGATAAATTTGCACCTGATATTATAACGGCCTTTATGTATTTTAACTCTCCATGTTCCATAAGCCTCTTCCTGGGTCCATATACCTCTTTGTCCCCCTGCATCATTCCGGTTCAGGTAAACAGGATTTTCTTTTTCGCTGCCTATAATGATCATTGGAGGATCTTGCATATTGACAGAGCTTGTTAAATCGACAATCAACTTATCCATTTCCTTTTTCAGTCCGGCAGCTATTCCTTTGTTTGCCGGTAATATGTTGTTTTGTTCAGATTCATCTTCGCGGATATTAAAGAGTTCAAAATCTTCAACAGATGCATCATAATCTGTATGTCCTATTAATTTATATGGTCCCTGCTGCAAAGCAATGTTATTGTATAGCTCCGGATATCGTCTGGCCCAGTAAAAAAATAGCGACCGGTTATCGAATTCAACTGTATTTTCTCCTTTCAGAACCGGTAAAAGACTTTTCCCGTCAATTATCCGGTCTGTGGGTAATGGGGCATGACACAATTCCGAGAGGGTAGGTAAGATGTCGATATGTGCAGTTGTTGTTTCGATGTCTTTATTACCCTCGAAAAGAGCCGGTAATCGCCAGAAAAACGGAACCCTTACGCCGCCTCTGAAAACCATACCTTTGCGACCTCTCATACCCGCTATATACCGGCGTTGCTGTGGACCGTTATCTGTCATGAAAATGACAAGGGTTTTTTCTGCAATACGTAGATCATCAAGCTTTTGCAGGATTTTGCCAACATTATCGTCAATATTTGAAACCATGGCATACACTTTTCTGGCATCTTCCTTATCTTTTTCGCTCATGTCAGGAAAAGGACGGTCATCGTTCTCAAAACCTGATGTAGGGTCTATGTCTTTATACATATTGTAATATTCCTCCGGAACCTGTAATGGTGTATGAGGCGCATTGAACGCAAGGTAGCAGAAAAATGGCTTCCTGTGGTTTTTTCCAATGAATCTGATGGCTTCGTTAGCAAATATATCAGAGCAATATCCTTTATAAGCTTTTTGTTCCCCATTGTACCAGAGTACCGGATCAAAATAGCTGCTGTCACGTTTAAAAAAGGTGGTAAAATCGCCGGGCTGACCCATGCCTCCCGAGAGATGTATCAGAGACTCATCAAAACCCTGGTCGCCCGGCCTCGAAGGATAATTGTCGCCCAGGTGCCATTTTCCAAAGATTCCGGTTTGGTAACCTTCCTGTTTTAACATTTCTGCTATGGTGACCTCTTCAGTGGCCATTATCGCACCTCCGTTATATGTGTCGCGCACACCGGTCCGAAGTGAATAACGGCCTGTCATAAGGCTGGATCGGGTGGGAGCACAGACCGGAGATACATGAAACCGGTTGAAACGGATGCTTTCACGTGCGAAATTGTCGAGTACCGGTGTTGTTATATGTGGATTGCCGGTTATGCCTAAATCCCCATAACCCTGATCATCGGTAATAATAAGCAGTACGTTCGGATGCCTGATTTCAGGCGTTGAACAAAGTCCCGAAGCTGCCAGAGTGAGGGCAGCCAGTGTAAGAATGGGCTTAATATTTTTCATCATCAGATTTATTTTATAGAACCTGAAAATCTAAAATGGAAATTTATTATTGCTCTACATTGCACGCCAATATTGGAAATGCTCGTTTTATCTCATTATTGTTGTTTATTTTAATGGTATGAGATAGAACTCGTTATTTGTAATGTTTTGCATCGTATGAACCATAGTACATGACTCATTGCAAAGTTTTTCACTGCAGCTATGGCTACACTTTTAAATTTTTTTGCGCTTCCTAATATTAATGAACACTGTAGAATAACATGACGATCCCACTTTAGATATTTAGGTTGAATGTTATTATGCAAATTTAATTAAATGAGTTCAGTATCAAAACTAAATTTTTTGTTTATAAAATTTTCTGTATAGAGCATAAAATTATACAACATTTTAGTAACTTTTAAGGCTGAACCTGCTCCGAAAAGTAAAAAAACAAAAATATCTCAAAAATATCTCAAAAATATCATATAAATAATAAATGTAAATATTTGAATATCAATTTTTTAAATTTTTACTCAATTACTTTTTATTGAAATTTTTTGATAAAATATACTTTTTAGAAGTGGGCTCAAGGCTTAAACTTCTAAAATATTATCAGCGACAATTATTTTTTGAAATTCTTAATCGTTAAAATATATAATTATGAAAAAAATTTTTTTGTTTTTATTGATTTCATTTACAGTGTATTATGGGTACTCGCAGTCAGGGTTCAACGGACTTAACATGAATATGGGCAACCTGTACCGGATGTCCGATGCCAAAACACGGTCTGTTAGTCCGGAGAATTTTACCGGTGAGAAGGGTAAGGGGGGCATGGCTGTTCCCGATCCGGATGCTCCCCGTAATACGGCAAATGCAACACGTGCTGCCCGCGACCTGGGACAAGGCTGGAAAGTAAATCCGTTTATCCGTATTCAACCAGGTGAAATATTTACACTTGCTGAGATTGAAGGACCCGGTGCTATTCAGCATATATGGATGACGCCCACCGGCAATTGGCGTTTTTCTATTATCCGTATTTACTGGGACGATGAAGAGACTCCTTCGGTAGAAGTACCTGTAGGTGATTTTTTTGGCATGGGATGGTGTGAATACGCACATCTTAATTCACTTGCTGTTTGTGTTAACCCTGGAAGTGCTTTTAACTGTTACTGGCCGATGCCTTTCCGCAGAAAATGCAAGATCACGATGGAAAATATTAACGATCAGGATGAGATGAGGCTTTATTATCAAATAGATTATACCCTGACAGATGTTCCTGATGATGCAGCTTATTTCCATGCGCAGTTTAGAAGGGCTAATACTAATGAGACTTCAGATTATACTATCATTGACAATATTAAAGGTAAGGGACATTTTGTTGGAGTCTACATGGCCTGGGGAGTGAATAATAATGGCTGGTGGGGAGAAGGAGAGATAAAGTTCTTCATTGATGGTGATGGCAAATTCCCGACAATATGCGGTACGGGTACTGAAGATTATTTTTGCGGGTCATACAATTTTGATCGTAATGGTCAGTACACGGAGTTTTCAACTCCATACGCCGGTCTTCATCAGGTTATTCGTCCCGACGGGGCCTACAGATCACAGCAACGGTTCGGACTATATCGCTGGCACATTATGGATCCGGTTCGCTTTGAAGAAGATTTGAAGGTTACTATTTTGGATTTGGGCTGGAGGCATGGAGGAAGATATCTGCCACAGAAATCGGACATCTCCTCAGTTGCCTTCTGGTACCAGACCGAACCTCATGCAAAATTTCCCATGTTGCCCGGATGGAAAGAGCTGGAGGTAAATTAATGAAAATATATTGCTTATAGTTCCAATGCTGTCGCAGGTTCTCCCGGATCGTAACCTGGCTTCGTGCCGGACTCTGTAAATGCAATTGCATAAATTCTTCCTACCATTCCGAATGGTGACGGACTTCTTAATATTTTCCAGTGATCTGATAGTTTCTTATCCAGGGTATAGGGCATCCGTGATTCAAGAAGCAAGGTGTTTCTGTATGCATCAAATCTTGGTCTGCAAACAGCATCCTGTAAATCCATTTTAAAATGAAAATAGTTTATTATAGCCTGTGTAAGTCCCGCAGTAATATGGGATCCTCCCGGTGAGCCAAGGATTAATTTTGGTTTTCCATCCTGATAAATAAGTGTTTGCGCAATTGCTGTGCTTCTTGCCTTCCCGGGGACAATTGAATTAGGGCTATTGGGTGCCGGATCAAAACCACTCATGCAGTTGTTGTACATAAAACCCAGATTTTTGGTATAGACGCCACTTCCATATCCCAGAGAATGGCAAAGAGAAATTGCATTGCCTTCACTGTCAGAAACTGTTATAACGGTTGTGTCTTTGGATTCAGGACTGTTGTCAGTATTTAGATCCGTATATATGGATTTTAAATACTCATCGTTTAAAAGCTTCTCTATATCCGTGCGACTGAACTTCGGGTCTGAGTGGAAACTCATGCGGTCTTTTTGAATAGCGCTGAAGACCTTCGCAAGAGCATTAACATATTCACTGCTGTTTAACGGATATGAATGTATATTAAACAACTCAACCATCCTTAAAGTCTGAAGCAAAGCAAGACCTCCGCCCGGAAGGGGAGTTGATAATATTTCATTACCCAGAAAATTACCTTTTAAAGGTATGAGCCAGTCACATTTATAATTTTTCAGATCATCTTCTGTTATTAATGCCCCGTTTTCATTAAAGTCACTGATTATTTGTTTTGCCAGCTCTCCCTTATAAAAATCATCAGGACCTGCTTCAGCAATCCGTTTATAAGTATCTGCCAGTTCAGGTTGCTTCGGTTTATCTCCGGCTTTATAAGGTTCTCCTCCCGGAAGCCATATTTTACTACCAGTTGGAGTATATCTTAGACGGTCTTTTGTAGATACACGTCCGAACAGGCCCGGCCTTCTCCAGAAGTTAGCCATGGCGGGACTGACAATGAAACCTTCCCGGGCAAGGTCTGTTGCTCCGTCAAAGAGGTCTTCCCATTTCATCTGCCCAAAGCGTTTGTGAATTTCTCCAAAACCGGCAACTGTTCCCGGTATTGTTATACTTTTATATCCGACATCATTTTCTTTTCCTTTGAGAATATAACCGAATCCATCCGGTGCCGGTCCTTCAAGAAGATTCTGCCACATATCCGGTTTAGCCTTTCTGCCGACATGACCAAAGAAATTTACACAATATGGTTTATTCTCTTTTGCGGAGTATATCATTGCAGCTCCAAAGCCACCTATACCAGATCTGTGTGGATCAACAACTCCTTGTGCAAGGGCGCCGGCAATGGCAGCATCAAATGCATTGCCACCTGATTTAAGAATATTCAGCGCTACTTCTGCCGGTTCAGCCTGCGGAGCTACTATAAGAGATTTTTGCATAAGTCTATTTTAAAAAAATATTTTGTTTGTATTTTTTTCTATTCCGGGTTTTTGAGTCATAAGATACTCCGTAATCTTTTTATTTGATGTTGGATGACATAAAGCCATATCATCCGGTAAACTAATTCTCTTCTTTTCAAACTTTTTGAATAAATCTCCCATATTACTGAATATTTAAAATTGTTGAGTGTTTTAATATTTCATCTTTAAGATACAAAGATAGTACGTAATAGTTAAACATTATTAATTTTCTCTCACTCTTGATAAAACCTTTCTGACCTTTAGTATTGAAAATTGCCGGAAACAGGACAACATTAGAAAATGTCTGAATAAACAAAACCGGGTTGAAGTACAGAGGTTATTCATGCATTTTTGAAAATTTTAAT
>CAZTAL010000021.1:0-15508 GCA_964611525.1 uncultured Prolixibacteraceae bacterium | reverse complement strand
TAATTAGTGTTCGTCCATAAAGTCAAGAGTCTGGTTTAGAAAGTTCGCTGACAAGGCTTGTGAAGCCCGAAAAATGTGAGTTTACTATTCGTAAATGACCATTTTGAGGGCAAGCATAACGTAGTCAGCGGACTTTATGGACAGACTAATTAGCAAGATAGGGATAATCATTATGGTGAGTATTTTTTATAATCAACTTTAACTGGCGGCTTTTTGCAGGATTAAATAAATAATCAATAAGCGTGATAAATATAGGATTAATTTCGGACACACACGGTTTTTTGCATGACAGGTTGTTGTATTTTTTTGATAAAGTCGATGAAATATGGCATGCGGGAGATATCGGGAATATTGAACTGGCCGACCGGTTTGCTGCTTTCAAACCTTTTAAAGCGGTATACGGTAATATTGACGGTAATGATGTACGCTCTGTTTATCCCCGATATCTCAGATTCTTTTGCGAAGATGTCGATGTATGGATAACTCATATAGGAGGCTATCCTGGTAAATATGAAAAATCTGTCAGGCCTGCTATTTATGATAATCCGCCCAATTTATTCATTAGCGGACATTCGCATATTTTGAAAGTGATATATGACCCAAAGCTTAAATTGTTACATATAAATCCTGGTGCAGCCGGATATTATGGATTTCATAAAACACTAACAGCCCTTCGTTTTGTTATTGACGGAGCTGATATCCGTGACCTGGAAGTTTGGGAGCTGAAAAAGTGATCACTTGATGAAGTCTGACAAGGAACACTGAACTAATGTTACATTAAATTAGCAGAGAAGTTTATAAAAGGTGTCGATAAATTGCAGGCAATGCCGGAATAAAAAGAATAAATACAAAATTTATAGGTATATTATGCTAAACAATAATTAGTTCAATCCCTTGTTCTTCCACAGCTGCTGCAATTTTTTCATGAATCCCCGAATCGGTAATAATTATATCAATTTTTTCTAAATTGCATATTCTTCCAAATCCCCGCTTTCCAAATTTAGAGGAATCAGTTAAAATAATAGTTCGATTAGCAGCCTCCATCATTTTTTTATTCAAATTGGCCTCTTCAATATTTGAATTGGTAATTCCATATTCTATATCAATCCCGTCCACGCCAATAAAAAGTTTTGAACAAGTAATGTCGCTGAAAAATTTTGTCGAATAATCGCCAACAACTGAAAATGAATTTTTTCGGACAAATCCTCCCAATTGTATTACTTCAATATTATTTTTTGTATTAAGAAGTAAAGAAGTTTTAAGGGAAGAGCTTACTATAGTTAAATTAAAATTGAAGTTTAATTCCTGTGCAAGGGCATGGACTGTTGAACCGGCTGCCATAATAATAGTATCATTCGGTTCAATTAATTTACAGGCTGCCTGGGCAATCCGTTTTTTTTCCACCGTTTTCATTTTTTCTTTCTCATGCAAATCTATATCAGCAGTGTAAGGATTGACAGGACTGGCGCTACCATGAGTCCGGTACAATAGCATCTTGCTTTCTAAGTTTTTGAGGTCTTTTCTAATTGTTACCGGCGTAACATCAAGTTCTTTTGCTATATCCGAAACTTTTACGAAACCATTTTTATTTAATGTTTCCAGAATATATTTATGTCTTTCTGCAATACTAAGCATACTTTCGTTATGTTATTGTTTTATATTACAAATATATATTTTTTTTATAATTTACATGAGAATTACCTTGAAATAATTAATAAATGTATGATTTGAAAACACTTATTTTTCGTTTCTTGACTAATTTTTAACTGGAAATGAAAAAATATATATTTAGTTTTGCTCTTAATTTCTTTATGTATACATTTGTTATTCTCGGTATATACAAACAGATAGAAAAGGAAAAAAAGATAAAACGTAATGAAAATTGTAATAACATTTTTTTATATTTTGGAAATGAGACAGAAGTTCAGAAATAAGATAAGTATTATGTGAGTTTTAAAGATTCCGGATAACTACATGATTATTTTGACTACAACTAAGATGGATATGCTTTAATAAGTGGTCACAGAGGAGGCCGTGAAAGAAAATCGTACCGGAAAAATATTGATATGGGGAGAGCTGTAAATACGTGAGAATAGACAATAAGGAGGGATAGTTATATAATACTGAAAAATGATTATAAATACAAAAATACAATTAATAAAATGAACAGAAATGAGATGATAAATGTGATAGCTGAAAAAGATTTTGTTTGTGATATCCTTGTTATTGGTGGAGGAGCAACAGGTTTGGGGGTTGCTGTCGATGCGGCTACACGGGGTTATAAGGTTGTTTTAATGGAACAAAATGATTTTTCAAAAGGCACATCAAGTAGGAGTACAAAGCTTGTTCATGGTGGTGTTCGCTACCTTGCGCAGGGTGATGTCGGGTTGGTTATTGAAGCACTCAGGGAAAGGGGGCGCATGCGCAGAAATGCACCTCACCTGGTTAAAGATATGAGGTTTATTATTGGTAATTACAGATGGTGGGAGCGTCCTTTTTATTCTATAGGTCTGATTTTATACGATATAATGGCTGGCAAGCTGGGACTTGGACGCTCTCTGCCGCTATCTGCAAAAAGAGTAATAAAAGAAATCCCCGGCATAAAGAAGAGTGGGTTAAAAGGAGGTGTTGTATATCATGACGGGCAATTTGATGACTCCCGTATGGCAATTACTTTGGCCCAAACTGTCGTTGATTATGGCGGAATATGTTTGAACTATGTTAAGGTAACAGATCTGAAAAAAAATAAGTCAGGAAAAATAATCGGAGTAAAAGCGGTTGATTTGCTCGCTGATGAAGAATATAGCATTAGAAGTAATGCAGTGGTTAATGCAACTGGTGTATTTGTCGATGAAATTATGTGGATGGATACTCCTGAAACGCGTAAAAAAGTTCGTCCGAGTCAGGGAGTTCACTTAGTTGTGGACAGTAGTTTTCTGGGAGGTCGGTCGGCACTCATGATTCCAAAGACTAGTGATGGCCGGGTATTATTCGGAGTTCCCTGGCACGATAAAGTGGTATTGGGCACTACAGATACCCCGCTGGATAAACCTGAATTGGAGCCGCGGGCATTAGAGGAAGAAATTGATTTTATTTTAGACCAGGCCGGACAATATCTTGCCGTGAAACCTACGCGGTCCGATGTGCTTTCCGTTTTTGCAGGACTACGCCCCTTGGCTGCGCCAAAAAGCAATGATAGTCAAAAAACAAAAGAAATATCACGCAGCCATAAAATATATAAGACAACATCAGGATTGCTTACTATTACAGGTGGAAAATGGACTACCTACAGAGAAATGGCAGAAGAGGTTGTAGATAAAGCAATTGTAATTGGGCGGCTTGTACGGAAGAAATGTGTCACAGCTCATCTTAAATTGCACGGATATATTGAAAAAGCGGATGATTCTAACTGGGACTATGTTTATGGCAGTGATGCGGAAAAAATTGCAGGGCTTGTTAAAACAGACCAAAAGAACGGGAATCTATTACATAAAGATTATACCTTTAAGGCGGCCCACGTAATTTGGGCAATGAGGGAAGAAATGGCACAAACAGTGGAGGATATTCTCGCGCGGAGGCTCAGGGCATTATTTTTGGATGCAAGAGCAGCTATTGAAATGGCCCCAAAAGTAGCCCGAATTATGGCAAAAGAGCTTAATTATTCAGAGGAATGGCAAAAACAACAGATTAATGAATTTACCGAGCTGGCTAAAAGCTATTTGGTTGATTAATGTAATTAATTGTTATAACAAACCTGTATAAATGACTATTTGTTAGACTATACATTATTTATTTCTCATATAAAATAATAATTATATAATTGATGAGTTGAAGTTATTTTTAAAAAATAATAGGTATAAACAAGTATAATTTAATAGTGAACATGAAATTAAATGTAGAACAAGCATTGGCATCAGCCAGTGAAACACGTGCCTTGAAAATTGGCCGGAATATTTTAAATCAGATTCCCCAATTATTCAGGGATACCTTTGGAGAAAAAAGTGCAATTGTGGTATGTGATACCACTACATGGAATGTGGCAGGGAGGGAAGTGCATGGTTATTTAAAGACAGCTAATATCAATTGCCTTGAGCCGTTTGTTTTTGATGAACCAAAACCATATGCTGAGTTTAGCAATGTTTTAAAACTTGAAGCAGCTTTAAAAGAAAATAATGCTATTCCTGTAGTTGTGGGATCGGGAACACTGAATGATTTGACCAAGCTGTCTTCTGCTCGTACAAACAGGTCATATATGTGTGTTGCGACTGCTGCTTCAGTGGACGGATATACGTCATATGGAGCATCCATAACTTATCAGGGGGACAAGCAGACTTTTCCTTGTCCGGCTCCTGAAGCAGTACTTGCAGATATCGAGATAATCAGGAATGCTCCTTCTCCTATGACAGCCTCGGGCTATGCCGATTTATATGCAAAAGTCCCTGCCGGGGCCGATTGGATTTTAGCTGATTCTTTAGGAGTAGAATCTATTGATAACCGTGCATGGTCTATCGTTCAGGATGGACTAAAAGAAGCCCTTGCTTATCCGCATGGAGCAAAGGAAGGAAAAGAGAGTGCGGTTACCCCTTTGGTAGAAGGCTTAATTCTCGGGGGATTTGCAATGCAATGGTTAAAATCCAGCAGACCTGCTTCGGGAGCAGAGCACCTGTTCAGTCATTTATGGAATATGGAACACCACACATACCATAATGAGACTCCTTCACACGGTTTCCAAGTAGGAGTTGCAACACTGGCAATTACAAGGCTGTATGAAGAAATGCTTAAAACACCTTTCGAAAAACTTGATGTCGGAGATTGTTGCAAAAAATGGCCGGAATGGAACGAACTTGAACAAAATGCAATAAAAATGTTTCAGGAAACCAGTTTTCTAAATATTGTAATAAAACAATCGGGAGAGAAATATATTTCAAAGGAAGAACTTGCCATTCAGCTGGAAAAGTTAAAGAAAATATGGCCACGAATGAAAGAAAAATTAACAATCCAGTTAGTACCTTCCGGAACAGTAAGAGAAAACCTTGCAGCGGTGGGAGCGCCGACTGAACCGGAACAAATAGGTATAACAAAAGAAAGGATGAAATCTTCTTTTTTCCGTGCATGGCATATCAGGTCACGCTTTACAATCCTCGATGTGGCAGTACGTACCGGTTATCTGACACAATGGTTAAACGAAATGTATAAGTAATTTACATCAACCAATATGATTGATAAATTTAAATTGCTTAAATCCGTTCCTGCTAAGGAGCAGGAGTTAATTGAACTTGCAATATTGAAAGTAAAGTACTGGTATTGGCGCACCAAAATATAGTACACTACAATGATTGGTTATATACTGTTTTATTTTGTCAGAAAAAATATTTAGATTGTCATGCCCGCCATCGAAGACGGTTCCGGAATGCTTCAGGACGTATGGATGAGTAATTGTTTATTTCAATGGTGGAGCTTAACAAAAAATAGGAAAATAATAAAGGGAAATTATAGCTTATATGATGGATGATGTATATATAATTGAAAAGTTGAGAAAGATTAAAGTATTTGCTCTGGATATGGATGGTACTATTTATCTGGGTAATAAGATATTTCCCTTTACCAAATTTTTTTTGGAGGGATTGGCAAATGCTGGGAAAAAATATGTATTCCTTACCAATAATTCTTCTAAAAATTCAGAAGATTATTTTCACAAGTTGACAGAGATGGGTTTGGAAATTCAAAGAAGTCAGATTTATACTTCCGGCGATGCAACTATTGAATACCTGAAGAAAATGAAACCTAATGCAAAAATTTTTCTTATGGGAACGGAAAATCTGGAAGAAGATTTCCAAAATGCAGGTTTTCAATTAGTAGACGATCAACCGGAATATGTTGTTTTGGGTTTTGATCTAACTTTTACATACAATAAGCTTGAAAAGGCATCCCGTTTTATTCGCAGTGGAGTTCCCTTTATTGCAACTCATCCTGATTTTAATTGTCCCCTAGAGGATGGAGGAATGATTCCCGACTGTGGTGCTCTGACTGCTGCAATTAAGGCTGCGACAGGAATTACTCCAAAAGTAATAGGAAAACCTCACAAAGAAATGTTGGAAGGTTTATTAAATAGGACAGGGGTTAAAAAAGAAGAATTATGTATAATAGGCGACCGGTTAATAACAGACATTAAAATGGGGCAGGATTTCGGGATATTGAATATAATGGTATTGACAGGAGAGGCTCAAGAAGAGGATATATTAGACTCCCCAATTAAACCGGATTTGGTTATAAAAAGAAATGTAGACCTTCTTTCTTATATGTAATTATAGACACATTAAATTGACATTCCCATTGTATAGCGTCGTGCGGGAGCTCGAAGCAATACCCGGCTCGATTACTATTTCATATTTCAGTCTGGGATATTTTTTATGAAACGGGGCTCGTACAACTAATTTATCGCT
Source organism: uncultured Prolixibacteraceae bacterium (assembly GCA_964611525.1). Taxonomy (GTDB): domain Bacteria; phylum Bacteroidota; class Bacteroidia; order Bacteroidales; family Prolixibacteraceae; genus JAAYJR01. The sequence continues at coordinate 9,065 of CAZTAL010000021.1, read as the reverse complement.
TACAACCAAAGGTTTAAAATACCTCTTCTCCCACACTTTATTCCAATTTTTATCTTCGATTATTATTTTGTCGATGCGAAAGTCATATTTTTGCTTAAATAGCAAGACCTTCAGGATATCCCTTTCATTATAGTTTTTTAATTGTATATAAGCTTCAAATCCATTTTTTATTTCAATAAAGCCTTCAAATCCTATTTTCGCCAACTGAATGGTAATAATATTTCTAACCCATTCTTCAAAGGGATAAGATTATACCTTTAAAGGGCGCTTAAATATCAGAATAATATTAAAATCCGTTAATAATTCCAAAGAAATCTTCTGGCTTAAGGGAAGCACCTCCTATGAGCCCCCCGTCAACATCTTCATTGGCAAAAAGTTCTTTGGCATTTGTGGGCTTACAACTTCCGCCATAAAGGATAGATGTTTCAGCAGCAATTTCCTGTCCGAATTTTTCAGCTATTGTTGAACGTATAAAAGCATGAATTTCCTGTGCCTGTTCAGCAGTGGCTGTTTTACCTGTGCCAATAGCCCAGATGGGTTCATAAGCTATAATAATTTTTTTGAAATCTTCTGCAGAAAGTTGAAAGATCGTTTCTTCCAGTTGATTTTTTACGTAATTTTTATGCTCATTGGCTTCACGGATGTTCAACGGTTCGCCGCAGCAATAAATAGGGGTAAGTCTGTTTTCTAATGCAAGAGCAAGTTTCTTATTGAGTATCTCGCTTGTTTCTCCAAAATACTGACGTCGCTCTGAATGTCCAATGATTACATATTCAGCACCTGTTGATTTAACCATTTCTGCTGATACTTCCCCTGTAAATGCCCCCTTGGGTTCAGCAGCACAATTCTGGGCTGATACTCCTATACGGTCAGTATCGACTGATTCGACTACGCTGGCAAGATGAATAAACGGAGGACCAAGTATAACAACTACATCTTTAATGTGCCTTCCTGCTGTAATTTTGTTTACAGCCTTAGCCAATTCAATTCCTTCCTGTAAATTGGTATTACATTTCCAGTTTCCTGCAACTATTTTTTTTCTCATTTTTTAATATTTTATTTAGTAATTATAAAATGCAAGTTAATTATACATAAGTGATCTTGAAATATACTTTCTGTTATTTACCATAAGTTAACTATTTTTTCAGAAATTCCGTTTTAAAATCATCAGGTGTAGGTATATCATTATAATGATATTTTGCTACTATATTACCATCTTTAATTATTATTAATCCCGGATTTGATCTTATGATGGTTTTTAATGTAATTTCATCACAGATGAAAAAATCATAAGGAATATCATATTTTTCTGCAAATGCATTCGATTCATCCGGCAGGGAAGAGGTAAGACAAATGAAAGATATATTTTCGTTAATTGCCCATTCGGCAAGCTTGTTAATTTCTCCCTGATAACGGGTATTTGATTTCTTTAAATCATAAGCGACAAGAATAAAAACGTAATTTTCATCGTATATGAAGAAATCAATAACATTTTCACCTTCAGGGGTTTCAATTCTGAAATCATGAATCGGAGGTTCGTAACCTTCTTTAATCAGTATGGATTCCATATTATCAAATTCCCAGTTAAGAGTGTCTTGCCAAGGATAATTATCTTCAGAAAATTTTTCAATCTTTCCGGTATTTTTGTTTTTATAATAGAAAATATTTTCATATTCTGCCTGCGGGGCATCTTCGGGTATAGACATTGCTTCGGGAATATTAACCCCAACTTTGTATGGCCTGAAGTCAAAGATTGGTAAATGATTATAGGAGTAAAGGGCAAGAATGATATAAGCTGCAATGAAAAGACCACTAAAGGCGAACGAAATATTTTTATATTTCAGATTTTTCATGTTATTTCTATACCTGAAAATAATTATTGTTAAAATAATCAGCGCTACATTTTTATAAAATGTTTCCCAATTAGTAAAGATTAGTGCGTCTCCAAAACATCCACAATCTGAAACAGGATCATAAATTGCTATCCAAAATGTTAGTCCTGTGAAGAATATCATAAACAGTAAAGCAAGCCAGGAAAATAATTTTAAAAAAATGTTAAAAAAGAGGCCGACTCCAATAGCAAATTCCGCAAAGGCAAGTAAAACACCCAGTGGAAAAGCAGCCCAAACGAGACATTCGAGGCTCATAGCATTTAAATAGTCGATAAATTTATAAGCAGAACCCCATGGGTCTATCCCTTTTACGAAGCCTGAAAAAATAAATATTGCACCAACCAGCAAGCGGGCTAAGTGTTTTATGATCTTCATGTTTTTATTTTTGGTTATTTTCTTTAGAATCAATTTTCACTAATGCAAAAACAGCATAATTGATTATGTCGAGATAATTTGAATCAATGCCTTCAGAGATTGTCGTTTTACCATCGTTGTCCTCAATTTGCTTAATTCTTTTAAGCTTCATAAGGATTAAATCGGTATATGAACTTATACGCATTTTTCTCCAGGCTTCGCTGTAATCGTGATTTTTATTTTGCATCAATGCTTTTGCTTTTTGGAAATAGCCATTGTAAAGTTGTAAGGTATTATCTCTGTTTAGTTCGGATTCTGATGGACCCAGTTCCAGCTGGATCAGGCCCATAATAGCATAGTTTATGATTCCTATGAACTCAGGCCTGATGCCTTCGTTAATTTTGGACATCCCCTTTTCCTCGATGCTTCTAATGCGCCGGGCTTTTATATAAATTTGATCTGTGATGGAAAATGGTCGCAAAATACGCCACGAAGTACCATAGTCCTCCATTTTTCTTAGGAATATAGATCTACATTTATCCATAACCTGATCAAATTGTTGGATTGTTTTTTTCATTTCAATCTTAAATGAGACACAAAAATATTAAAAATTGAGGAATTTGAGGGGTTTTGTTATACATTTGTATTATTGAAACATACATATGAAACATTACCTGACTCTTTTCGCAAATAAGAATGAAAATTTTCTTGTTAAAATCAGGGACAAACAGTTTCAATAGTTCTTTAATTTTTAATTAATTTCAAATAATTACAAAATTAAAACATCCCAGTCTTGTCATGAGGTATTTCTCATATAAGAAAATGAAAATATCTTTGGCAAGTTATATTTTTACCAGTTAATGTCAGTGATGTAAACAAATGAATTGTATAATTGTAAAAAATTTTGCTTATGTTGGTTACCCAATCAGCCGGTAGATTTTTAAAACGAAAAAGATCTATAAATGTTGGTGGTAAGCTGATAGATTTTTCTGTGCCGGCGGTAATGGGTGTTATTAATATTGCACCCGATTCCTTTTATAATGGAGGAAAATTAGAGAAGAAAAAGGTAATGCTTTCAGTTGTAGAGGAAATGATTATTGAAGGGGCAGATATTATTGACGTTGGAGCAGTTTCAACAAGACCGGGAGCTTCAATCGTACCTACAAAAGTTGAATTGGAGAGGTTACTACCAGCTATTAATGCCATTCGGAAAAAGTTTCCGGAGATACCAATATCTGTTGACACCTATCGTTCATGGATAGCTGCAAAGGTGATTGAAGAGATAGGTCCGGTGATTGTAAATGATATTTCCGGAGGAACACTTGATGAAAATATGTTTGAATCTATCAGTCAGTTAAATGTTCCATATATTTTATGTCATATACAGGGTACTCCCCAAAATATGCAGGATAATCCCCAGTACGATGATATAATAAAAGATATTTCAAATTTTTTCAGTGATAGAGTAAAGCAACTGACCAAGCTTGGTGTTACTGATGTTATTATTGATCCCGGATTCGGATTTGGCAAAAGTATGCAGAATAATTATGATTTACTAAACCGCCTTGATTCCTTCAAAGTTTTTCAATTGCCGGTTATGGTTGGGATTAGTAGGAAATCAATGATATGGAAAATACTGGGCATTACGCCCGAAAAGGCACTGAATGGTACTGCAGTACTGAATACGCTTGCTTTGATGGGAGGTGCAGATATTCTGCGTGTACACGATGTAAAGGAAGCTGCGGAAGCAATTACTCTTTTTGAAGCTTTGAAATCAACTGCTAAATAATGATTGCTTTTGTAACCATAAGGTTTCTGGACATTCTCGATATTTTTATTGTAGCATTATTGCTTTATCAGATTTACAGGCTGATAAAGGGAACTGTTGCTTTCAATATCGTTGTCGGTTTATTTTCCCTTTATTTGTTATGGCTCATAGTAAGGGCATTAAATATGCAATTGCTCGGATCGATAATGGGACAATTTATAGGTGTGGGAGTTTTGGCACTTATTATTGTATTTCATCCTGAAATCCGCAAGTTCCTTATATTTATTGGTACTAATTATAATGTTAACCGTGTGCTTTCTCTTGATAAGCTTTTTGGTACTTATAAAGAGAGATCTTTTGATGACGACCAGATTGAAATACTTGCTGAAACTTGTTTTTCACTTTCTAAGTCTAAAACAGGGGCGCTGATTGTTATTGCAGGCCATTCTGAATTGATTGAACAGATCAATACCGGTGAAATTTTAAATGCAGAAGTTTCTTCATCGTTAATACGAACAATTTTTTATAAAAATACTCCCTTGCATGACGGAGCAGTGATCATAAAAGAAAATAAAATTGTTTCTGCAGGTAGTATTTTACCTTTAACGCAGCGGGATATCGATAAGTTTATGGGGTTACGTCACCGTGCTGCTATTGGGATTACTGAAAATACAGATGCTGTCACTATTGTTGTATCTGAAGAAAGAGGATCGGTTTCTTTTGCCAGAGATGGTGAGATACGTCGAAGAATCTCAAAGGAAGTTCTAATTGATCTTTTAAAAGAGTACAGGTCGAGTTACTGATTACCCGAAAGTTATTTATCTATCCGGAACCTATCTCTGAAGATTATTAAAAGTGCCTGAATATTACTTATTACCCGAAAGTTTTTTTATCTATTTGATACTTATTACGGTCGCTCGAGCTACGGGAAATAAGTTCTCCCAGGAAGCCGGCTAAAAAAAATTGCGCTCCTATGATGACCGATGTGAGGGCAATGTAAAAGTATGGACTGTTAGTTATCAGGTTGCCAACAATCCCGTGTCTTATTTCTATTATTTTTTGTACCCCCAGCCAGATTGCTGCAGCAAAGCCAACAATTATCATTAATATTCCCAATACGCCGAAAAAGTGCATAGGACGTTTTACAAAGCGTGAAATAAACATTACTGATAAAAGGTCGAGAGGCCCCCTGATAAAACGCTCCAGTCCAAATTTAGTATGACCGTATTTGCGTTCATAATGAATTACCTTTTTTTCGCCTATATTATGATAACCTGCCCATCTGGCCAATACAGGAATATATCGGTGCATTTCTCCATACAATTCTATACTTTTAACAACCTCCTTCCGGTATGCTTTTAGTCCGCAATTCATATCGTGCAGCTTTATACCTGACATATGACGAACAGTCCAGTTATAAAATTTGCTGGGGAGATTTTTGGTAAAAAGAGGATCATGGCGTTTTTTCTTCCACCCCGACACCAGATCATAACCCTCTTCCTTAATCATCCTGTACATTTCCGGTATCTCGTCAGGACTATCCTGTAGGTCTGCATCCATTGTTATTACGACTTCTCCCTCTACTTCATTGAATCCACAATACAGTGCAGCAGCTTTTCCGTAATTACGCCTGAATTTAATTCCTTTGATGCACGGAATTTCATTTATCAAATTTTCTATTATTTCCCATGAATTATCTCTGCTTCCATCGTCAATCATTATAATTTCATAAGAAAACCCATACTTGACCATGACCTTTCTTATCCAGACAGTCAATTCTTTTAATGATTGTTCTTCGTTATACAAAGGCACAACTACGGATATATCCATTTTAAAAATTTTAAGGTCTTAAATATAGTACCTATAAATCTAAAATGAAAATCTATTACAGTTTTACTTTTTTTGTATGCTCGTTTCATTTACTCTTGTGAGGGCGCCATTAAAATTTAGCTCTAAGCTCATCGGGGGTCATTCGCTAAATATTTTATAATCATTCCTGAGTTAATTCATCTGGTTTTTTTTGGGTAAAAATTGATGTTATAAGAGATAATATAAGTCCTGTGAATGTACTGGAAATAATTCCCATAATTGCTCTTACTGCCGGCTTTTGAAATGTAGCGAACATTTTTATCATAAGATTGATTTGTTCTTCGGGCATATTTTCAAGGGTTACCAGTTGTTCCTCCATTTTAAGAATGACTTGATCATTTAATGACGGATCAATTAATTCGTATAGAATATATGTGTATAAGGCGGTAATGACCGAAGCAAAGAGCACAGTTAAAATACCCACTCCTAAAGCCTGACCGTAAAACATGATTCCTCCGAGCCTTTTTTTGTAATTTATCTGTGCCAATACTATTCCACAGATCATTACTGCATTGTTAGCCCATCGTGTGGATTTTGCAAATATGTTGCCTGTAAGATAATAGGCTAATGATACTAAGATCAGCGCTATTCCGAGGTATAAACCATAAGTAAGTGCTAAATTGCTGATTGAAGGTGCTTCATTTTTCATACTAACTTGTTTTAGATAATGTTTATGCAAATATATGTTATTTGCCGAAATTTTGGTGTGAAATGAAATTTTTCTAATTTTGTCAACGGGTAAGTCCTGTACGGCCAGCTCCTGCTGAATTCCCCCAGGGTTGGAAGGCAGCAAGGGTAGGCGGTTGTAGCGGCGCGATACAGGTAGCTTACCCTTTTTTTATTTTAAGTGTTAAAACTACCTCCTTCGGTAGTGGTCATGTTTAAATGACTAAGTTAAAATTTTAGGTGATTTTAATGTGACTTGAAAATCCACGTCCTTTTGTCGTGGTCATGTTTTTGCGGGGTTTTACCCGAAAGGTATGTAGCGATGAAAAAAATTTGCGATGCGTGGCAAAAATCGGAATTAAAGCCACCTTTCCTGGTGGATAGTTCGATTTAGCAAATTTTTTACTATGATATTACATTTCATTAATACTCTCATTTTTAGTTGGTAATGTCCTATGTGTTATCATAATTAAGAGATATTGCATCGTGCAATCTCGGATTACTATCTATTTGAGATAAAGATTGATAAATCAATAGTAAATTTAAAAAAATAGTTGTCATTAGAGATTGATTGAAAAGTTTTGCAGAATAAAAATTAATTATTTACTTTGCGCCGCCCTTTTAGGTGAAGTTCTAACTAAGTTTGGAATAAATATTGAATCGTTTAAATACAGAAAAAAGTTGAGAGATTACTCATATTAATATTTTTGAGAAAACGGCAGGCCGGATTAGCTCAGTTGGCCAGAGCACGTGATTTGTAATCTCGGGGTCGTCAGTTCGAATCTGACATCCGGCTCAGAAAAATTGGTGGATCAATAGCCCCGGAACAGAGGGGAATGGATTATCCGGCTTAAAAGAAAAAGGGGGAGATACCGAAGCGGTCAAACGGGGCAGACTGTAAATCTGTTGGCAGCGCCTTCGTAGGTTCGAATCCTGCTCTCCCCACCAAGATTGTTAATTCGTTGAGTATTAGTTAATTGTGAAAAAAGTTGACACTTTTTTTATGAAAAGTTGACAAAAGTTGACAAACTAATACCAGCGAGGATGGCAAGACAAAAATTGATCAAGCTCCCGGTGATTTATGATGCCGGGGGCGATCTCTCCAAAAAGTGGTTTATCATTTTTTATGTGCGCGATCCGCGCACGGGCCGTTTGGAACGGCAAAGAATAGCAAAGGGGATAAACAAATTTCATACACTAAAAGCAAGAAAAGCAGCTGCCGAAGAAATGCGGCAATACTGGACGGACAAATTAAAGTCCGGGTGGACCCCTTTTACAGACGAATCTGTCATATACGATGATAACCTGGAATATCAAACCTTCATAAAAAATTACCGCACGACCAAATCAAGAAACGGAACCTTCCGTTATTATGCTTCTAAATACATTGATTCCATCCGCACTGAAATTGAGGATACAACAGTTTCAACTTACCGCAGTAAATTACGGCTTTTTGATGCCTGGCTTGAAAGTCAGGATATGAATGAAGCTGATATTTCGGTGATCTGTCAGCCTGTTATGGTGCGGTTCATGACTTTTATTATCGAAGAGCGTGAACTTTCCAAAGTGTCGGTTGATAATTACCGTATTTTGCTAAATGCAGTTTTTGAATATGTGCGCAAAGAGCGAAAACAATATCCGAATCCCTGTATAGAATTACCCGGAACAAAACGAATAAACGACTCTGCTGCAGAACCCATCCGCGATTCTGATATTATTATCTTTAAGGAAGAAATTTTCAAAACCGATCCCCAGTTGTGGCTTGCCATTTGTTTTGAATACTATTGTTTTCTCAGGCCTCGAAAAGAGATCCGCTTATTGAAGCTGGGTGACATTGATTTTGGCAGGGGATTGATAAAAGTGCGCTATGAAAATGCTAAAACCAGTGAACGCTGGGTTAACATTCCTCAAACATTTTTACAGTTAATGCGTGAAACATACAAGTTACATAATTACCCCCGACATTACTTTGTCTTTGGATCAAAAGGAGAACCGGGGCCGAAAAAGCTGAGTATAAATAATCTGAGCAACCGGTTTGTAAGGTTCAGGAGAAAACTGGACATGCCTGAAATGTACAAACTATACAGTTGGAAACACACGGGCAATATCCGTGCTGATGAAGCAGGTATTCCACGCCGTGAGCTGCAAATACAGAACGGGCATACCAGCATTCAGACAACTGAAATTTATATGAAGAACAAGAGGGGAGTGGCAAGCCCGAATATTGTAAGCAGCTTTCCGGAATTATAAGAAGTAAATCCGGTTTTCATTTTTTCCAGAATTTCAATTTTTGCCACAACGTTTTTTTTATTTCCGGAGGATCTGGAATAACAGTAGTGTCTGCAGGCAAAGTATTATTCTCATGAGAATTGGTTACAGCCATATCATTGTTTAAATCCAAAACGATCTGTCCTTTATGGCTCTTCAATTTGTCGAAGTTGTTTTGAATCTGGTATTTTTCCAGTTCAGCCAGTTCTTTTATGAGGGCGTTTTGCTCTGAAAGCTGCTTTTCAAGT
>CAZTAL010000020.1:0-91120 GCA_964611525.1 uncultured Prolixibacteraceae bacterium | reverse complement strand
TATATTTTAGAAGATGGATTTTTAAAACCGCTTTGAAATGCAGTTAATATTTTTTGTATGTTTCTCCCATGGAAAGATTTGTTGACTGGTTTGCTTTCAATAAATTAGTATTTTGTGTACTACAATTTATAAATCCTGGAAATCCATATCTTTTGAGGTTAATAATGATTTTGCTATTTTATGATCGAAAGACTTGTGTAGTTGAAAAAATTTGTAAAATGAAACAAAAAACCAGAATAAAATTTACCTACTTTGGTTCTAGTTAGGACTATTTTAGCAAATTTTTCATTAAAAACGATAATAAGGTAATAGTCATTTTACATTTTTAATTGTTTTTAATAATAAATCGGAAAGTTGTTTTGTGATGTTTTCTCTAGAATAGGAATTTATTATTTCTGTATAGGGAGAACTGATTTTTTTATTGAAAATGGATAATATGGCTTTTTTAATGGTGTCTTTTTCTTCAAAGGGGCATGCATAGCCATTTTGGTTTTCCTTTAATATTTTTGCCACATCCGAATTTTGGGGAGCTATTGCTAAAACAGGCCTGCTTGAAGCGAGATATTCGAAGAATTTACCGGGAATATGACCTTTAGAATTTTTTGTATTGTTTAACAGCAACAGTAAACAGGATGACTTCTGATATTGTTCTATAACTTTATCGTGTGAAATATATCCTGTAACTAATGTCCTTTTTTTTACTTCAGGAAATTTTTTAAGAGTTTTCTCTAATCCAGTATCTGTAATTCCTATAATTTGTAGTTGGAAGCTTTCTTTAAACATTGGAATTTCATTACATAGTTCCTCAAGAGCGGTCCATAGTGGCAAAGGATTTCGGTATGAGTTGATAATTCCAACATGACTTAAAATAAAATTATTGTCAGGGGATTTATATTGGTAATTAATAAAATCTTCTTCATCAAATCCATTGGTAATACAATATACTTTTGTCGGAATGGACTTTTGCAGTTCGTTTTTCCAGGTCGGACTGACGGTTGTAACAATATCAGCTGTGGCAAGTGTTTTATATTCAATTTTCTTTTGTTTTTTTAAAGCCCAGGAAGAGGCATAAAATTGATCAAGCATGTCCAAATCCGACCATGGATCACGTAAATCTGCCAGCCATGGTAATTTTGGAAATTTGTCCTTTATTTTTTTCCCAATAAGATGGACACTGTGAGGTGTGCCTGTTGTAATAAGTATATCTGGTTTTAATTGGGGAATTAATTTGATCAGTTTTAATGCTGAAGGCTTCACCCAGAAAATTCGTGGGTCTGGTATAAGTAAGTTGCCTCTTATCCAAATAGAAATTTTTTCAGGTAATGTACATTTTTTTTCATCGAAGAGCAATCCGGTATTTACCTTTTCTTCCTTTTTTCTGCCTGTAATTTTTTTGAATATGCCATAAGGTTCCCAAATAGGTAATTTAATAATTTTTGCTTCTGAAGGGATATCTGCCTGTAATGAATGGTCGATAACGGGGTATTCAGGATTTTCAGGCGCAACAACTATTGGTTTCCAACCGAAAGCCGGAAGGTATTTTACAAATTTTAGCCACCTTTGTACCCCGCTGCCTCCGCTCGGGGGCCAGTAGTATGTAATTATCAGGACTTTCTTCATCTTATGAAAATCGTTTGTTCATTGAAATATATGATAATCCTTCGATTCCCGGAACCGATGGTCTTAATGAAATATACAATACTTTGCCTGATTTATAATTTCTCAAATAATTTTTTTAAACTAACATTTTCAGAAATTATTCTGCCTATTTTGTTAATCGGAACCCTATCCTGCTCCATGCTGTCGCGGTATCGTATAGTTACTGTATTGTCCTTAGTTGTTTGGTGGTCAACAGTAGCACAAAAAGGTGTGCCAATTGCATCCTGCCGGCGGTAACGTTTCCCGATGGAATCTTTTTCATCGTACCGGCAATTGAATTCGAATTTAAGCGCATCTATAATTCTCCGTGCCTTTTCGGGCAGACCGTCTTTTTTTACCAGAGGCATAACAGCCAGTTTAACAGGGGCAAGCACAGGAGGGAGCTTCAGTACAACACGTGAATCTTTTTCCAGCTCTTCTTCACAATAGGCTGCTGAAATAATTTGTAAAAACATCCGGTCAACGCCGATAGATGTCTCAACTACGTATGGTACATAGGATTCATTCAATTCAGGATCAAAATAGCGTATTTTTTTCCCTGAGTATTTTTCATGTTGTGATAAATCAAAATCGGTGCGTGAATGAATCCCTTCAACCTCTTTAAAGCCGAAAGGGAATCTAAATTCTACATCTACAGCAGCATTAGCATAATGAGCAGGTTTTTCATGCTCGTGAAAACGGTAGTTTTCATCACCAAATCCAAGTGCCCTGTGCCATTTCATACGAATATCCTTCCATTTCTCAAACCATTCGAGTTCAGTGCCCGGGCGAACAAAAAATTGCATTTCCATCTGCTCGAATTCGCGCATCCGGAAGATAAACTGTCGTGCTACAATCTCGTTTCTGAATGCTTTTCCGATCTGGGCGATGCCAAAGGGAATTTTCATACGTCCTGATTTTTGGACATTAAGATAATTAACAAAAATGCCCTGGGCTGTTTCGGGACGGAGGAATACGCTGGATGCACCATCTGAAGTTGACCCCATCTCGGTGGCAAACATCAGATTGAATTGACGTACATCTGTCCAGTTATCTGTGCCGGATACAGGACAGACAATCCTGTTATCCATGATGATCTGTCTTAATTCTTTCAGGTCATTATTATTCAAAGCTTCTGTGTACCGAGAATGTAATATATCGTATTTTTTTTGATTGGATAGGACTCGTGGATTAGTATCCCTGAATTTATTTTCATTGAAAGAGTCGCCAAAGCGTTTTTTTGCTTTGGTAATTTCCTTGTTTATTTTTCCTTCAAATTTAGCCAGTTGTTCTTCTATTAAAACATCCGCACGGTAACGTTTCTTGGAATCCTTATTATCAATAAGCGGGTCATTGAAAGCATCTACATGACCTGATGCCTTCCATACGGTCGGATGCATAAATATAGCCGAATCAAGTCCGACAACATTTTCATTGAGCATGACCATACTATCCCACCAGTATTTTTTGATATTGTTCTTTAGTTCGACACCATACTGACCATAATCGTATACGGCACTGAGTCCGTCATATATTTCACTGGACTGGAAAACATATCCATATTCCTTACAATGTGCTATCAGCTTTTTTAAAACATCTTCCTGTGCCATTTATGTATATTTTTTGGAATTGATCCACAAAAATATAATTTAATTGTAAGCGGGGAAAAAAATCCGGCGGGAAGTGTATAAATATATCTGGTTATTCTATTTCTTCAAAATCTATATATTCTCCTTCTTCATTATCGTTATTTCTTCGTTTTCTTTTATCATATTCAATGGTAACATCGCCTTCATTTCTGCTATTCCTCTGCTGTTGTTGCTGATGTTCCTGCATCTTTTGCTGCATGTCTTTCAGCTTTTTATCAAATAATATCGGGATAACATATTTTGTCAGTATTCGTATTGCGAAATAAATAACAGCAATTATTATTATGGTGCGTAAGAAACCAATCAGATATAAAATAATAAATAATATCATCTGTTTAAAATTTTCATGTTCGTTTCATTCGATTTCTTCTTAATTAAGAATGTCAAATAATAAATTAATTCCAAAGTACAAATTTAAATGTTTTGATCCAGTTGGGTTAATAATTCCCCAAATATTATTAGATGTGAAGAAAATCTGATATGAATTGTATTTAAAGCCTGTAAAACCAATGTCGGTCAGACTAACCGATAATTCAGCAATATTTGAAGGATGGAAAATAATTCCCGCATCTAAAGCAAGTCCGAGATTGCGTGGCTAAAAAGAATAATTCGAACAAGGCCTGTGTAGCAAAGTAAACATAAGGCAGTCAGTGGACTTTATGGAAGATTCTTGTTAAGTATTAGGGGGTTCTATTTAAAACAGCGAATTCAGAATATGCTATATTCTACCATGAGGGAAAGGTCTTATTGGTCTTTCAGGTAATTTTCCCGGGTCTAATATAATCCGGCGGTTAATTTTTCTTTTTATTATATTTCTATGACTATCAAATTGTAATAACTGTTTTTCTGTAAGCAGAGATCTGATTTCCTGGTGCTGCTTTGCATTTAATTTTGCAATTTCGGTTTTAATCTTGTAAATTTTTTCAATGTTTGCGTAAATTGCATCCAGATCAGCATCAGTGGCTGTGCTCAATGTTTTTTGCCTTGCATTCAGTTCGTTAAGTTCATTCCTTAATGGTTTAAGTTGTTTAGCGATGTCAAGTCTGATTTCTTTGATCGCTTCTTTTTGTTCTGCGGTGAAAAACGGTTCTCTATCAACATTTGCAATAGCACGCCTTTTGATTATCATTTCTTTGCGCTGCGGAAGGTCTTCGCGCTTGTCAGTTTCCTGTGACATTGCAGTTAAAGAAAATAACAACGTTGCGATAATTAATAAAGATAATTTTTTTGCTTCCATGATTTTTAATTTAAAAAGTATTAAACATCACATTTCGTAAGTTTTGACTAACATATTAAAAAAAAGTTTAATAACAACTATATACGAGTACTATCTCGTACCTCTATAAACAGGTAATTATAATGAGATAAAAATAAAGGTTATAAAATAATAATTTTTCAAAAACATTGAATTTGTAACAAATTGATTTTTAAATATTTAATTTAATTGTATTCACACGAAGGTCTCCATTAATAAAAATTTTAATTTTGAGTTAGCTTCAAAAAATATGTTTTGTCATTAAATTTGATGTAATTGTATAATTACACTAAAATTTAAATAATTGATATTCAAATTTTTATCATCTTTTATTATTTTATTATTTAGGACTTTTACCTGATTTTTGTTTTTAAAAGTAAGCTCAATTTTTATACTGAACTCATTACTTTAAATATAAATATCGTTTAAGTTTGTTAATTTTGTCAGAAGAAAGATGAATTTTACATGTTCTGAATTGAAAAGGAACAGTTTGTTCATCAATGAGTTTGGGATTGACATTTATTGGAGGCAAATTATTGTTTGTCTGTAAAAATGGGAGATTGTTTTAAAAAGTTCATTGATAACGCCAAATGTGATGTCATTATTTGCAAATGATTATTTTGAGTGCGAACATAAAGCAGTCGGCGGATTTTATGAACTTATTAATGTCAGGGCAATAATAGTTGTTAGTTAAAAAACTTTGGATAATGTTATATCCTCAGTTCCGGCATTAATGCAGGAGTATAAAAGTTGATTTGTATAATTATACTATAGTAAAAATTATTAGAGATAATTTCTAATTTAGAAAATTAAAGAATATAAGTTATGAAGTGGAAAAAATTTGGGATTGGGATATTGATAGTTGTAATTACCGTACTTGGTTTTTACGGTTTTAATACTGATCAGAAAAATTTCGAGATTGCTAAAAATCTTGAGATATATTACAGTTTGTTCAGGGAGTTAAATATGTTTTATGTGGATGAGGTGAATCCGGAGAAATTGGTAGAAACGAGTATAAACGAAATGCTGAATTCACTGGATCCTTATACAAATTTTATTTCGGAAGATCAGATGGAGGATTTCCGGTTTATGACTACTGGTGAGTATGGTGGTATAGGTGCATTAATCAGTAAACACGGTGATAAAGTTGTAATAGCAGAACCATATGAGGGGTTCCCTGCACAGGAATTCGGATTGAAGGCGGGGGATATTATTCTGGAAGTGGAGGGTAAATCTACAGAAGACATGTCTACAGAAGATGTAAGTAATCTTTTACGGGGGCCGGCTAAAAAGCCGGTAAAAATTAAATTGTTAAGGCCCGGAGAAAGAAAGCCTATTGAAGTGGATGTTGTCCGTGAAAAAATTTCAATCGATGCTGTACCTTATTATGGAATGATTGATAATAATATTGCCTATATCAGATTGTCAAATTTTACTAGGAATTGCAGTGAAGAGGTAAAAAATGTATTTCTTGAATTGAAAAAAAATAATCCTGCTGCATTAGTTCTGGATGTTCGCTCCAATCCCGGAGGTCTTTTGATGGAAGCCGTTAAGATTGTGAATTTTTTTGTGCCAAAAGGTGAAGAGATTGTAAGTACGAAAGGAAAGGTTAAACAGTGGGATAAAAGTTATGCGGCGACTTCATCACCGCTCGATACAACTATACGTATAGCTGTTTTAACTAACCGTTCGTCAGCTTCAGCTTCTGAAATCGTTGCAGGCGCTATCCAGGATATTGACAGAGGGCTTGTCATAGGTTCACGGACTTTTGGAAAGGGTTTGGTTCAAACTACGCGTGATCTTGAGTTTAATACTAAGTTAAAGGTAACTACTGCAAAATATTATATACCCAGCGGAAGGTGTATACAGGCACTGGACTATTCACACCGTAATGAAGACGGCAGTGTTGGTCATGTGCCTGATTCCCTGATATCGGAATTTACCACTAAAAACGGTCGTAAGGTTTATGACGGAGGAGGTATTGTCCCCGATATCATAATAGAACCGGAACAGTTAAGTAATTTTAGTGCGGCTTTGCTTACTAAATTTATGATTTTTGATTATTCTACAAGATTTTGCAATAGTAATGAAACAATTGCTGCACCTGAAGATTTTGAAATTAATAATGATATTTACAATCAGTTCAGTGAGTTTTTAACAGAGAATAATTTTGAATATGAGTCAGAATCGGAACAAATTTTGAATGATCTTATTAATACTGCAAGGGAAGAAAAATATTATAATCTGGCCAAAGATGAGTTTGAAAGTTTAGAACAAAGTTTGGAACCACAGCTTCATAAAGATATGGAAGTATTCAGCGACGAAGTTAAGAGCTTGTTAAAGAACGAGATAGTATCACGCTATTACTATCAGAAGGGGGCTATTAGTTCCTCACTTGATGAGGATAAAGTGATTCAGAAGGCTGTGGAAAAACTGAGTTCACCTATGGCATACAATTCTCTTTTTGAGCCGGGTATAATAATTTCGATGGATAATAAGTAGAGTCTGTCCATAAAGTCAGAGAGAGTTATTATTATAGAAAGACCTGGTTAGTTAATATATTGACAATCGGACATTATGAATTTTAAAGAATTACTTAATTATGCAATATTAAAGACTGAAAATGTTACAATAACGGTTTCAAGTGTGGCCATCATTATAATTGCTCTGATTGCCACTTTTGTAGTATTGAGAATTATCAGAGGATTTTTTAAACGCTTTATCAGTAAGCAGGAGACTGAAAGGCGGTCATACTGGTCAGTTTTCCTGATTCTGAGATATGTAATCTGGGTAGTTGTAATTGTTTTGCTACTCGAAACATCAGGAGTGAAAGTGTCAGTTCTGTTAGCAAGTATTACAGCCCTGCTTGTTGGTGTCGGTTTCGGTCTTCAGCAGTTGTTCAGTGACATTGCATCGGGAATAGTACTTATAATAGAGCGGAATCTGCAGATTAATGATGTTATTCAGTTAGAAGATGAAACAGTAGGAAGGGTTATTCATATAGGATTAAGGACATCAAAGCTTAAGACCCGTGATGATGTGATACTGGTAGTTCCGAATTCAAAATTCGTTAATGATACTATTATTAACTGGAGCCAGATGGTCTATAATACCCGTTTCTCTGTAGAGGTAGGGGTTGCATATGGGTCCGACACAAAATTGGTTACTGATATTCTTTTTGAATGTGCCCTGAAAAACAAAAATATTTCTGCACATCCTAAGCCTTTTGTTAGGTTTAATGATTTCGGTGATTCATCACTTGATTTTCAATTGTATTTTTGGGTAAAACAGCCCTTTTACGTAGAAAACACTAAGAGTGAAATAAGATATGCAATAGATGAATCATTCCGGAAGCATGGCGTACAAATTCCTTTTTCTCAGCATGATGTTTATATCAAATCTAACCCGAAATAATCAGTGGTTAAATATACCGGGCACTTGTGAGTGCAAAAGATTCATCTACCGCTTGGAATCTAAGGGTTTATATACGTGAGGGCATGATTAAATTCATTCAGAAAAATTATCCCGAAAGTCTTCCTAAAATACGTGTATTATTAGAAAACAAGGACATATTGAAAAACTCAAAGTAATAATAATTGGGACAGCCAAAAAACAATAGTGTTAGTCAATAAATTACATTAGGTTTAAATTTTTACGGAAATAATCCAAAGCCTGGTTTCGGTCAACTTTAATATTTTTAGATTTTTTGTTTGTTAACAAGTTTATAATTTATAATAAAAATGATTTATATTCGATAAGATTAATTTTAAAAAAATATATTTTTGAAAATAAAAATGGATATAAAAGCTGAATTAATTTTAGGTGATTGCAGGGAGGTTCTTAATGAAATTCCCGAAAATTCAGTTGATTTAATTTTTACATCACGATAAGTTTTGTTTTTATCCAGGTTTTCAGAATTGATTGTTTCCGGCTGATAACTAATAAACTGAAATTGATTGATATTTGATGAGCCACGGATTATGAGATAGCTGTCACACTCCGCTTTCGGGGCATTTTCCTGATGTACAGCATTATATATATTTTGCTGCATCAAAATTACAGGCAAAAAAATACTATATTTTATAAAATTGAAATTCAAAACAGTTAATAAGGTAAATAATTTGTGGTGATTTTTATAGTTGTTTCTTTATAAAATTTAATCAAAGTAACAAGAATTCTTTTTATCATTCTTTTCGACAAGGTTATATTGACAACGTACTGGAAGATTATTATAAACCATTCTTTCAGGATTAATAATTTGTACTCCTTAGTCTACACCAATTATTTCCCTGGTTTCTCCGCACTTCATCATCATGTCGCCAAAATATGGATTTCTTATATCTTCTGTTAACGGATAAGAAATTTGGTCATCAATATCCTGCGGCGATCTTCCCTTCTATTCGGTAAACACAATTTGCTGATTTTCACCAATGTCGGGAATGGCATCTACAGCGACAGGGTCTGACGGTAAAAAACCTGTATCCCATCCAAATGGCGATGTTATAATTCCCCATGCAATGAAGATAATCAGTATTAATACTGTTACCAGCTTATTTTCAAGAAAAAAACGAATTATTTTATTTAGCATAAATAAATATATTTATTGAATTTAAACAATAATTGTGTTCTACCGGTAATATTTATTTCCGTAATTTAGACTGAATCAATTTCGTAGAGGGTCATTTTATTTTTATCTTGTTTATGTCCTTGCTGACATGAACTGTCTGTACATATAGATAACAAAGTTAACCCGTGGATTGTTTTTGTATTGGATATGTTTGACTTACTTACTTCAATTAAATGATTTGGTTACAAATCATCCGAAGCTAAATTATAGGAACAGACTCAGGATAGGTTACAGGTTGAAGCTGTTCAAAGAATTGCGTTTTATTTCAACAGTTAATTTCTCTGAATCGCCAAAAGAGTGAGGGGTGCCCCGCAGGTTGTCGAGCTTAAGTTGCTTATCTGTTAAATCCCTGATAGTTGTTGATTTAAAGTATTCTATTATAAGGTTGTTTAATTTTTCCCAGAATTCATTAAGGGCGCAGTGGTTTTGCCTTTCGCACGGAGTATTACCTGCAAGGCAGTCAACTATGCAAATTCCCGGCTCAAAAGCTTTATGTACATCATAAACGCTTATTTTTTCAGGAGCAAGCGTCAGGACATACCCGCTTTTTCTTCCTGCTGCCCTTGTAATCAGCCCAGCTACCTTAAGAGAATTAATAATGTGATCAAGATATTTATAAGAAATCTCCTGATTTTTTGCAATATCCTTTTGTAGGATACCTTTTGCTTTTTCATTTATGGCAATTTCAATAATTGCTCTTAAGCCGTATCTTGTTTTTGTGCTGAATTTCATATGTTTATATTTTTTATGACGTTTATTATTTGACCTAAAAATGTATATTATTACATGATGTTATTCAACTTTTATTGAAATATAATCATCTGCTTATATGTCAAAAATTTTATCATGTATTTTTTTCCTGTGTGAACATCATCGTGTCATGACTTGTTTCAAAATAATATTGTTAAAGTTTAAGCAATTTATAAATTAAAATTAATTTCTCTGTTTCAGCGATTAAAATGTGACAGCTGCTTCTATTACCACGCCGTTAAATTTCCCTCCGGCAATATCTCCGTGTGCCGGTCCTTTATATTCCTGGTTGACATAGTCCAGTTTTAAAAGAATATTATTATCCATAAACCAACCTCCTCCGATATTAAAACGGTTTACCGAAGAACCATCATTATTTGATACCTTGTTAATACGGCTTCCAGCATAAAAACTTCCTATATTGTATATAGCCTGAATTGCCGTTTGTGTGAAATGTTGGTCAGCTTCATTCTTAGTACCTTTCATTGATTCATATATCCCAAATATTTCAAGGCCTTTATAGCTCATAAAAAGATTAGCCATATAACTGTTCATTTCAGTCTGCCCGCTTCCCGGACTCCATCTTCCTGATAAATAATCGTCTCCTTCTGCATCAACTGTCTGCATCACATAATAATACCGTGCACCGGCACGATCACCTCCCCAGAGATAAGAACCACTATGTCCTTTGCCTACATGATAACCGGAAAGAGTAGCCCTGAGCCGGAAATCTGTAGTGACATTTTTATCATATCCTAATTTCCAGTTAAACACAAGATCTTCAGAGAGATCATTGCCCCGGCCATAATTTACACGTCCGTTATTCGTGCCAACCAGTGCAAGAATGCATTTATGGCGGAATAAGAACTCTATTCCGGGATTGGTAGTATATGCATCCATTATCCAGTTGCCTGCAAACGAATTATTCATCACGTATGCATTATTGCTCCTGAAGAAATGTGCATCTCCATAATTCGGCATCATAACACCTGCTTTAATAGTGAGATATTTCATGATATTATCGCTTGCAGGAAGAAAAGGCAGCTTGTCGATAAAGAGATGGCCTCCCTCTACCCAGGCATCGTTATGATGGCGTGAGGACATATAATTTTCATTATGCTGTTTTCCGGTACCAGCATGAATTTACTCTGGGCATTTGCCACACTAAATATGAATAGAGCTATTATGCTATATGTCAGAAAATTTAATCTATATTTATTCATTTCAAATAATTTAAAAATTTATATCATAATACTACTAATCCTATTTATCCTATAGAATTAATAGTACTAATTACGGAAAATATTTTCTGAAAGAAAAACCCGTTTTAATTTTTTTCGACAGATTTAATAAAATGGTAACTTTGAGTGGTAATAAGGATTCTATCTTTTTTAATAAAGATTCCATCTTCTCAAGAATTTTTTCAATAAAGATGAAATCTTTTTTGTGCTCTTTTTTTGGATACTTAAAATCATAGAAACCATACTTATCCTTGTACGTATAATTCAGAAAAAAATGTTTATTGTATTGGAAAGAAATGCCTAGTTTGTGTGACCCGTGCGGAAAGGGTTATATATATTTTCAATATTTAATTTTTTTACATTCAATTACAAAATTTTTAAAATGTATAACTATCTAAAACATTGTTCATATTTTTTTATACTATTTATTATACCCTTGGCATCGTGTAGCCAGACTGAAGGTGATTTTGCTGTACGTAGGGAAAGAATGGTAGAAAGCCAGATTGAAGCCCGGGGAATTGACGATGAAAAAGTGCTTGATGCTTTCAGAGAAGTGGAGAGACATAAATTTGTATTACCGCAATATCTTCCTTATGCTTATGCTGATTCACCTCTTCCTATCGGAGAGGGACAGACTATTTCACAGCCTTATATAGTGGCGTATATGACCGAATCTCTGGATCTACAGAAAACAGATAAAGTCCTTGAAATAGGAACAGGATCAGGATATCAGGCTGCAATTCTAGCAGAAATATGTGATTCGGTTTTCACTATTGAAATTTTTGAGAAACTGTCAGAAAAAGCACAGCAGCTTTTTAATCAATTGGGTTATGACAATATTATCAGTAAAGTGGCAGATGGGTATAAGGGGTGGCCGGAGCATGCACCTTTCGATGGTATAATAGTAACATGTGCTCCTGCGGAAATACCGGAACCCTTGCAACAGCAACTTGCCGAAGGAGGACGTATGATTATTCCGGTTGGGGATGATCCGGTTCAGAATTTATTCCTGATGGTAAAGAAAAGAGGTAAAATAAAAAAACAAAGTGTATTGCCTGTCCGCTTTGTGCCAATGATTGATCGTGACGGTAAAAAATACTGATCAATTATGAGGTTTATTTTTGCTGCCGTGATATTACACCTTTTATAATTAATGTAAAGTATACTCCTGTCTTTTATTATCCGAATATTTCTTATATTTTCGTTCTCTTTATTTAGGAAATATGTGGCTGAAGGTATCAGGTATAATCCTTAGGAATAAAATTTTTTTTCTTGGCATTTTATTTATAATTACTGCTTTTTTAGGTTTTCATGCCTTTAAGGTAGAAATGTCTTATGAATATGCTTCCCTCCTGCCTAAGAAGGATCAGGCTTATAAGGATTATCAGCAATTTGTTAAAATTTTCGGGGAAGAAGGAAATCTTATTATAATAGGTATTCAGGATTCAAATTTTTTCCGGTTGGATCATTTCAGTAGATGGAAAAAATTGTGTAATAATTTGTCTGATATTGAAGGGGTAGAGGATCTCCTTTCGATACCAAATACTTATAATCTGGACAAAAATATCGAAAAGAAGCATTTTCAGATTAAGCCGATTTTTCCTGATACCATCCGTAGTCAGGTTGAATTGAATAACCTGGCAAACAAATTTAAAAGTCTTCCTTTTTATAAAAATACTGTATATAACTCTGAAACAAAAACTTATTTGCTTGCGATCACAGTAAATAAAGATAAGATGTTGACCAGGGAGAGAGAAAAGATGGTTAAATCCATTATTAAGGTTTGCCGGCAATATGAAAAAGATTTGGATGTTAAACTTCACTATTCCGGATTACCCTATATAAGGGTCATAAATTCTTTAAAAATTAAACATGAAATATATTTGTTCAGTGCATTAGCATTAGCTATATGCATAATTGTTTTATTCTTTTTTTTCCGTTCATTCAAGGCTGTTTTTTTCCCGGTACTAATAGTTTTGACTGGTGTTGTCTGGGCTATGGGTATGCTGTCGTTCTTTGGCTATAAAATTACTATTTTGTCGGGGATGATACCTCCTTTATTAATTGTAATAGGTATTCCCAATAGTATATATATGCTTAATAAGTTTCATCATGAATATGATAGTCATGGCAATAAAATTAAGGCACTTCAACGGGTTATAATAAAAATTGGCAATGCAACATTTCTGACAAATTTGACCACAGCATCGGGCTTTGCTACTTTTATAATAGTCAAGAGTGATATACTGAGACAGTTCGGTATTGTAGCCTCACTCAATATAATGGGATTATTTGTTTTATCTATTTTACTTATCCCAATCA
Organism: uncultured Prolixibacteraceae bacterium; assembly: GCA_964611525.1. GTDB lineage: Bacteria > Bacteroidota > Bacteroidia > Bacteroidales > Prolixibacteraceae > JAAYJR01. The sequence goes on along the minus strand of CAZTAL010000020.1, from coordinate 77,638 downwards.
TTTTTAGTTATGTAGAGCCTCCTTCTCCCAGACATGTTAATCATTTGAAGAATCCTTTTGTTACCGGTATTATCCGAAAACTCATCTATCTTACTGAAAATTACAGGAATTTGGTATATTTTTCGGCTGGCATCATTCTAATTGTTGGTTTCTATGGTATATCACTGATAAGAATTACAGGATATATGGTAGATGATATTCCTGAAAGTGATCCAATCTATAAAGACCTTAAATTTTTTGAATCTAATTTCGACGGTATAATGCCCTTGGAAATAATAATTGATACAAAACATTCAGGAGGAGTAATGCAGTCCGGAACATTTACCAAAATCAACCAACTGGAAAATCGACTGTCGGTTTATCCTGAACTATCACCATCTTTATCTCTTTTAAATTTGTTAAAGTTTTCTAAACAGGCATTTTATAACGGGAATGAAAAATATTACAGTTTACCTAATAACCGCGAAAAAAATTTTATATTGCAATATGCAAGGATGGGGGAGAAAGATGCAGGCCTTCTTCATTCTTTTATTGACAGTAGCAGGCAGATAATGCGTATGAGTATCCGTATGAAGGATGTTGGTACAAAGCGAATGGAAGAACTTTATACCAGGATTAATTGTGATATAGATTCTATATTTTCATCGAAAAACTATAATGTCACTGTTACAGGTTCAAGTGTAACCTTTTTTAAAGGGACTGAATATTTACTTAAAAATCTTTTTACTAGTCTGGCTTTGGCTATATTTTTAATTTCAGTTTTCATGGCAATTATGTTTTCTTCATGGCGAATGGTAATTGTGTCCTTAATACCAAATGTAATTCCTCTTATATTTACAGCCGCAATAATGGGATTTTTTGGAATTCCCATTAAAGCATCGACTATTCTTGTTTTTAGTATTGCGTTCGGAATTTCGGTTGATAATACAATTCATTTTCTTGCTAAATACAGGCAGGAATTGAAATCAACAAACTGGGATATAAGAAGGTCTGTTGTCCTTGCCATGAAAGAAACAGGGGTGAGCATGATCTATACTTCGGTGGTCTTGTTCTTCGGCTTTGGCATTTTTGCCTTCTCCGGATTTGGGGGAACTGTAGCTATGGGTGTTTTAGTTTCAATTACTCTTTTGGTTGCTGTTACTTCAAATTTGATTCTTCTCCCTTCTTTGCTTATAAGTCTGGAAAAGTTGACAACTACACGTTCATTTGTCAGACCGCTAATACATATTTATGATGAAGAAGAGGATATAGAGCTTGAAGAGTTAAAAATTTTAGACAATAACAATAAAAGGTAACACTATGTATTCCTTTGAAGAATTACAGAGAATAATTAACACGGAAATAGAATTAAGGTTAACGGATCTTTCCTCAGGCAAGCCTGTCGAATTATATGCTCCCGTTGCTTATGCTCTTGGAATGGGAGGCAAAAGAATACGACCTGCCCTTTTGTTGATGAGTTATAATATGTTTTCGGAAGATATCAGAGAAGCGCTGCCGGCAGCTCTTGCCATAGAGGTTTTTCATAATTTTACTTTGCTCCATGATGATATAATGGATAATTCCGCATTGAGGCGAAATAAATTGACGGTGCATAAGCAGTTTAGTGAAAATAGTGCTATTCTTTCAGGTGACGCAATGGCTTTTTTGTCATATAAGTTTTTAACTGAGTGTTCAGGGGAATGTATTGCTGATGTGATAGAATTATTTACATATACGGCATTGGAGGTGTGTGAAGGGCAGCAGTATGATATGGAATTTGAGAAACGTATGGATGTTACTGAAGCTGAATATTTGGAAATGATCCGGCTGAAGACTGCAGTTCTTTTAGGATGCAGTTTGAAAGCAGGTTCACAACTGGCTGATGCTGATCGTAATATAGCAGATCAGTTTTATTCATTAGGTGTAAATTTAGGATTAGCATTTCAGTTGCAGGATGATTTACTCGATACTTATGGAAATAAGGAAATATTCGGGAAAAAGATCGGGGGGGATATTCTCGCGAATAAAAAAACTTATTTATTAGTAAAAGCTCTGGAGACCGAGGTAGGTGAGAATAAAAGCATACTGCATAAATGGTTTTCGTTAAGATCACCGAATGAAGAAGATAAAATTTATGGGGTCATTGATATATATAATAAATTGGGTATAGAAAGAATTACACAAAGGAAAATTGATTTTTATTTTAACAATGCCTTTAAAATACTTGACGACCTGCCATTAGAAGAAAAACAAAAGGTAACTTTGAAAGCGCTTGGCCAGGAAATACAAAATCGTAAATATTAAAATTTATAATCTTGACCATATTTTATTGCTGTTAAAAATAAAACATCTTTAACTTTGTCAGGGATTTATAAAAGATATTAATTAATAACTAAATATCTGAAGTGTGATCGTCATGAAGTTCTACAGTATGCGTTAATAGTGGCTTACAATGTAGAAGCGTAGTTGATTTTCATTTTAGATTTTTAGGTAATATTTGAAACGAACATATAATTTTTTAGTAATGAACCAGATCAAGGGTAAAATTATTCAGGTAATAGGGCCGGTAGTTGATGTCAGCTTTGAAAAAGAAAGTGAAGATTTGCCGGCTATATACGATGCACTTGAAGTTGTTCGTAAAGGAGAAAAAAATTTGGTTATCGAATGCCAGCAACATATAGGTGAGAATACAATACGTTGTGTTTCGATGGATTCAACAGATGGATTAACAAGAGGTATGGAGGTTATTTCCACAGGTAAACCTATTGTAATGCCTAAAGGGGAAGCAGCACTCGGCCGGCTTTTGAACGTTGTGGGTGATTCTGTGGATGGTTTGGAACAACTACCAAAGAACGGTTTCAATATTCATAATGACCCCCCTAAATATGAAGATTTGCTTACAAACACCGAGATACTATATACTGGTATTAAAGTAATTGATTTGATAGAACCTTATACCAAAGGAGGTAAAATTGGACTTTTTGGGGGAGCCGGAGTAGGCAAAACTGTTTTGATACAAGAACTTATTAATAATATTGCTTTGGCGCATAGCGGATTGTCGGTCTTCGCCGGAGTGGGTGAACGCACCCGGGAAGGAAATGATCTTCTCCGTGAAATGATTGAAGCCAATATTGTTGATTATGGTGAAGAATTTAAAAAATCTATGGAGGAGGGAGGCTGGGATCTTTCTAAAGTAGATATGAATAAATTAAAAAAATCAAAATTGGCAATGGTATTCGGGCAGATGAATGAACCACCGGGTGCCCGTGCCCGTGTTGCTCTTTCAGGATTAGCCATTGCAGAAAGTTTACGTGACAGCAGCACCGGTCAGGCCGAAGGTCGTGATATACTTTTTTTTATAGATAATGTATTCCGTTTTACACAGGCCGGTTCTGAGGTCTCTGCTCTTTTGGGGAGAATGCCGTCGGCTGTCGGTTATCAGCCTACCCTAGCCACTGAAATGGGAATAATGCAGGAGCGGATTACATCCATTAAAAGTGGTTCAATTACTTCTGTACAGGCTGTCTACGTGCCGGCTGATGACCTTACAGATCCGGCACCGGCAACGACTTTCGCTCATCTCGATGCCACAACGGTACTTAGTCGTAAGATTGTAGAACTGGGAATTTATCCGGCTGTTGATCCGCTTGACTCATCATCAAGGATTCTTACTCCTGATATTGTAGGAGAAGAACATTATAATTGTGCACAGAATGTAATTCAATTGCTTCAGAGGTATAAAGAATTGCAGGATATAATAGCTATTTTGGGTATGGATGAATTATCTGAGGAAGATAAACTTGTTGTTCATCGGGCACGCCGGGCTCAGAGATTCCTTTCACAACCGTTTTTTGTTGCTTCTCAGTTTACAGGTATTGAAGGAAAACTTATTTCCATTGAGGATACAATTAAAGGATTTAACACAATACTTGATGGTGAAGTGGATAAATATCCTGAATCGGCTTTTAATATGGTCGGGACTATTGATGAAGCCATTGAGAAAGGGGAAAAGTTGCTATCTGATAAATAATGTTTATTCTTTTTATTTATGTTTTTAGAGATCATTTCACCGGGAAAAAATATATACCGGGGTGAGGTTAAGCGCGTAAGACTTCCCGGCAGCAAGGGGCTTTTTGAAATTTTAACTAACCATGCTCCCATAATTTCAACTCTTGAAAAAGGTATTATCAGAATTATCGATGAAAACGATAATAAGCATACCTGTAAGATTGAAGGAGGTATTGTTGAAAATAAAGATGATAAAATTATTGTATTGATTGAGCCAAAATCAAAATTTAAATAAAATAAAATTTCTAATTATCCGGTTTAGCTCTATGGGCGACATCGTCTTAACTTCGCCTGTGGTGAGATGTTTGAAGAATCAGATTAATGGAGCTGAGGTCCATTTTTTAATCCGTCCGGAATTCATAGGGATTGTAAATTCAAATTCTTATATAGACAAAGTACACGGTAATTGGGAGAATTTGAATGATTTAATTGCATTACTGCGGCAGGAACATTTCGATTATATTATAGATCTTCAAAATAATTTTAAAAGCGGTATTATAAAAATAGCGCTGGGTCTGCCTTCTTTTACCCTTAATAAATTGAACATTAAAAAATATTTGTTGGTTAATTTCAAAATTGACCGATTGCCTCGGGTACATATTGTTGACCGTTATTTAGACAATCTGTCGTATTTTAATGTTAAGAACGACAACAAAGGACTGGATTATTTTATTCCCGAAAATGAAGTCTTTGATAAGGATGAATTACCTTCATTATTCAGAAACGGATATATTGCATTTGTTATAGGAGGTACTTATAATACAAAAATATTTCCCGAAGAGAAAATTATTCAAATATGCAATAGAATTGAATTTCCTGTCATCCTTTTGGGAGGGCCGGATGAGTATAATGCCGGGGAAAATATTATGACACGTTCAAGAGGTAATGTGATTAATTTTGCAGGAAAGACAAGTTTGAATCAATCGGCTTCTTTGGTACGTGATGCCCGTATTGTGCTGACTAATGATACAGGTCTTATGCATATAGCTGCTGCTTTTAAAAAGAAAATTCTTTCCTTTTGGGGTAATACGGTACCTGAGTTCGGGATGTATCCATATATGGCAGACCCGTCCTCTAAAATAATGGAAGTAAAGAATTTAAAATGCCGCCCATGCTCTAAATTGGGATACCGGAAATGTCCTAAAGAGCATTTTATGTGTATGGAAAAACTTGATGAAAATGAGGCTGTAAAATGGATTAATGAAAATTATTATAACTAAATATTTAAAATGGGATTGTCATGAAGTTCTACAGTGTGCGTTAATATTGGGAGGCACAATAAAAAATTTTGATAGCGTATCCATAGCTACGGTGAAAAACTGTTATATTTAAATAAAAATTCAGAGAAGCAATGCCGAAAGATAAATATACCTTGATAACGGGAGCAAGTTGTGGCTTAGGAAAGGAATTTGCTCTTGAATGTGCCAGAAGGAATTATAACTTATTGCTTACTGCATTGCAAGGGGAAAATATAAAAAGTTTGGGAGAGTCACTCTCCCGGGAGTATGGCATTATAGTCCATACTTACGAAGCTGATCTGACGAAATCTGATGAAATCAGAGAATTTGCTTCATTTGTTTATGAGAATTATGAGATTGATGTTCTTATAAATAATGCCGGTCTGGGTGGTGTAAAATCTTTTTTGGAAGCTACTCCTGAATATCTTGAAGAAATTGTATTATTGAATATACATGCGCTGGTAATACTAACACGAAAACTTTTGCCTGTTCTTCAAAGACAGGGGAAGGCATATATTCTAAATATCGCAAGCATGGCATCATTCAGTCCTATGCCTTATAAAACAGTTTATCCTGCATCTAAAGCTTTTGTTTATTCTTTTTCAAGGGGACTGGGAGCTGAATTAATAGGAACAGGAATTTCAGTTAGCGTTGCACATCCAGGGGGTATGAGAACTAATGCAGAAGTTTCTAAACGGATAGATAATCATAACCTGTTGATCAGGGCGACTGCACTTTCTCCGGAGAGAGTAGCACGTATTTGCATAAGGAGATTATTGAAAGGAAGAAAATTAATTATACCAGGTTTTATGAATAAGTTGAGCTGGCTGCTTTTGAAAATAGCTCCTCTCTGGCTTCGTCTTAGCATAATGAAAATGTCTCTGCAAAAATGAAGGTATTAGTTACCGGAGCGAATGGTTTGTTAGGTTCATATATTGTGCGGGAATTACAGAAAAGAGGATATAAAGTTCGCGTGATAGTACGGAAAGAGAGTAATCTCAGTAATCTTGAAGGAACCGGCGTTGAAATGTTGGCGGGACAGATTACAGTCGAAAAGGATGTGGACAGGGCAGTAGAGGGTTGCCACGCAGTAATCCATGTAGCTGCCAGGACGGGGCCAAAACCATCGCGAATCGAACCCTATATATTACCAAATATTACAAGTACCCGTTATTTGCTGGATGCCGGTGAAAAATATAAAATAAATCGTTTTGTATTTGTCAGCACCGCAAATTGTTTTGGAAACGGATCAAAGGCAGAGCCTGGTGATGAAAATCGTCCTTTTCTGCCATGGCTTAAGAAATCAGGTTATGCCTATAGTAAATATAAGGCACAACAAATGGTTTTGTATGAGACTAAAACAGGAAAAACAGACGCTGTTGTTGTAAATCCTACATTCATTATTGGTAGGGATAAGAATATGCGTAGTAGCAGCCGGATTTTTTCATATATACTTGATAAACGAGTTACTTTTTATCCTCCGGGTGGTAAAAATTTTGTAGATGCCGAAGCCGCAGCTTCAGGTGCTGTAAATGCAATGGAGAAAGGTAAGAGGGGGGAATGTTATTTGCTGGCAGGAGAGAATCTTTCTTATAGAGAGTTTTACCGTTTAGCATTCGGCATTGCCGGTCAAAAACCGTTGTTAATTTCTATACCCTCGTTTTTAATAAAATTATCGGGATATTTGGGTGATTTTTCAGAACGTATACTTAACAAGCCTGTTCAGTTAACCAGCGTGAATGCCCGAATGCTTTGTATAGATAATTATTATACTCCGGCGAAAGCAATGAAAGAACTGGATTTTACTTTTGTCCCGACGGAAGCTGCAATAAAGAAAGCAATAAAATAAAATTGACTTAGATATTTGAAAATGCTTCGCTTATCCTGTATAGTGCTTCAGTAAGCACATTCCGGGGACACCCAATGTTTAAACGCATCCAGCCATTTCCTCCCTTTCCGAAACGGGCACCGTTACTCAATCCTACTTTTGCCTTTTCGGTAATAAAGCTGAACAGTTCTTCATCATTCATGCCGTATTTTTGAAAATCAAGCCAGACCAGGTAGGTAGCTTCGGGCTTCATTATATCTACATGAGGTAAATTTTTCCTTAAGAATTTTTCCAAAAAAATATAGTTATCCCATAAATATTCTATTTGTTGTTCCAGCCAGTCATCGCCACCATTATATGCCGCTTCTAAAGCTACTGTACCAAAAATATTTCCCATTCCGAGATGTTTGGTGTTAAGATTAAAATTGTACCGTTTTAATTTTAGCTGGTCAGGAATAATAACTATTGATGTTGACAATCCGGCCACATTGAAAGTTTTGCTGGGAGACATAAAAATTATTGAGTTATGTGCTGCTTCGTCAGATATACTCGCGAGAGGTATATGCCTGTGTCGCCTGTAGACGAGGTCGGAATGAATTTCATCAGAAAGGATCAGGATATCATTTTCAAGACAAATGTCCATAAGATTTTTGAGTTCCTCCTGCGTCCATACCATTCCGCCGGGATTTTGAGGACTGCATAAAAGAATCAGTTTGGTATTGTTGTTTATTTTTGATTTCAAATCATCCAGATCGAAAGTGTAACGGCCATTAACAAGTTTTAACGGATTTTCTACCATTTTTCTTTTTGTGTTCAGAATACAAGCAAAAAACGGGAAATACACCGGCGGCTGAACAATTATTTCGTCACCTGGCCGGGAAAAAGATTCTATAGCAAGGGTTAGTCCGGTAACTACTCCAGGACTAAAAGATATCCACTCCTTTTTTATTTTCCAATTATGACGGCGCTTCATCCATTTTATAACCGCTTCATAATAGGAATCAGGTTTGAAGGAATAACCGAATATTTCATGTTCAGTCCTTTTTTTGATAGCATTCACGATAAAATCGGGCGTCCTGAAATCGGTATCAGCTACCCAGAGAGGTAATACTTCAGCACTTTGAAAAATATTATCCCGTGCATCATATTTGAGGCAATTTGTACCCTTTCTCGGAATTACTTCATCGAAATCGTTTTGCCGTCCTTCCAGTTCATTTTTAATATATTCGGCACATAAAGTGTCTTCATCCACGGGATATTCGCAGGCATAGCCCATGCAAACGAGAGAGATTGTTTGGGGATTTACAGAATTTATATATTTTACTATAGCTCTTGCAACAAGAACTGACGCTAAATGGAATAATAATACAGGATACTGGTACATCTCTGCGAATAAATTCTTCCTAAGGGATTTTTTTGAAGCAATGAAAGGCATTGCCTACATTGATTATTCCAATCTGAAATATAATAAACAGAATAATTTAAGCTCAAACAGATCTTCTGTTAAAAATATAAACAGAACAGTTAATAGTTTGTCTGCGATTTATCTGAAAAAAATTGAGCAGCAGCGATATAGTGGCAATACAATAAAGATTTACACACATTATTTCAAAGATTTCGTTTTGTTCTTTAAAAGCCGGGATATTGGTTCCATTTCAAAGGAGGAGATTGATGAATATATTTTAAGATTGATAAAGGAGAAAAACATTTCAAATTCGCAGCAGAACCAACGTATAAATGCTATAAAGTTTTATTACGAGAAAGTATTAGGTAGAGAAAAAGAATTCTATCATATTGAACGCCCCAGAAAAGAGCGTAAACTGCCGGATGTCTTAAGTAAAGAAGAGATTGGAGGGAAGCAGTACAGTCCGGAATCGATTTCGAAGGTTATTAAAAATGCAGCAAGAAAAGCAAAGATATCGAAGTGGGTTTATCCCCACATCTTGCGACACAGTTATGCAACACATAATTTGGAACAGGGGATTGACATCAGGTTCATACAAGAATGGTTAGGTCATGAAAGTATTAAAACGACAGAGAGAAATATACACGTTTCGAAAAATAAATTTAACTTTAAAAACCCCATTGTTGATCTCATTTAGAAATAAAGTTGGGTTATACCTTATATTTGGGGAGAATAACCCAAACAGATACAGCAAATATAAATTTAACGGGTTGTTTTATTCCAACGTTGTAAGGGCATTAAAACGAACCGGTATCGCATAAAATAAGCTCATATCGTACCATGACTTTCGAATATTTATCGAATAAAAACGAATCATATCGTATCAAAAATCGAATGAAAATGATATATTTGAAGTATGGAAAATAAAGTACATACATTTTCGCTGAATATCGACTGGGAGCTAATTCGATTGATAAGCCAGATTGACCGATTTGATGCTTCATGGACTTCGATTGAAAAAAAAGAAGGACAAAGTCTTAAGCAATTAAAAACTATTGCTACAGTTAGAAGTGTTGGAGCTTCGACAAGGATTGAAGGTTCAAAAATGTCTGATGAGGAAGTTGAAGCTTTGCTTAAAGAAATTGACATCTCAAAAATTGTCGATAGAGATTCTCAAGAAGTTGTTGGATATTTTGAAACACTTGATTTGATTTCGGAATCGTATGAAGAAATGTCTGTAACAGAAAATAGTCTGAAAAATTTGCATAATATTTTAATGAAATACAGCAAGAAAGACAAATGGCATCGGGGGGATTACAAACAACATAGCAATGCTGTAGAAGCTAAACTCCCTGATGGAACACGACAGATAATATTTCAAACCACAGAAGCTGGATTTCCCACACAGGATGCAATGAGATTCCTTATTGAATGGTATTTAAATGACAATGAAACACATCCATTGGTAAAATGTGCATTGTTTGTTTATGAATTTGTGAGCATACATCCATTTCAAGACGGAAACGGACGGTTGAGCAGATTACTTTCAACTCTGCTTCTACTAAAACATGGATACAAATGGATACAATATGTAAGTTTTGAACATGAAATTGAAAGTAGAAAGACTGAGTATTATCGAGTTTTAAGGAGTTGTCAGGCACAAAGACCCAATGAAGATGTAACGGATTGGATTCGATTTTTCTTTAATGCTTTGAAAAACATACAGACACAACTAATGAAGAAACTTGAAATTAAAGGAGTTGAAACAAGATTGTCGCCACGAGAAAAATCTATACTTACTTTCATTGAAAATAATTCTGGATGTAAATCAGGGGATATTGCGAAAAAACTTGGAATTCCAAGTCCAACAGTTAAACGAATTCTCCCTGAATTGATTGAAAAAAATTTGATTGAAAAATTTGGCACGGGACCAGGGACTAATTATTCAATAAAATAAAAAACGATGAAAATAAAGAAAACGCCCTACACTTTGTATATTTAACTGTGGGCGCAGTGGTAGTTCCAGCTTTCCCACCCGCCTCAAAGCGGTGTGTATGCGGACTGGATATCCCCACGAAAACCACAGCTAAACATACAATTGCACGTTGCAGCAATTGAATGGAGACAAAAATGATGAATCAATTTAAACAGAATATAAAAATAGAATTTCTCAAACCATTAAGATTAGGCCCTAATCTTAATCGAAAAAAGGACGACCCAAGTAAATATATTTTTACTGGAGATTCGAAAACTGAAGGAATAGACATTCAACTCTTTAAATACAAAAAGGAGGATTGTGAGGAAAATAGAAACATTTCGCCTGATAACATTAAGGTGTTTGGAAAAAATGAAGATAATTATTGGTTAAATATTTATGGATTAAATGAAATTGAAACTATTGCATCAATTTGTGAAAAACAGGGAATTGACAGTTTAGTTATTCAAGATATTCTTGATATTAACCAAAGACCTAAATTTCAAGAATATGCAAACTTTTCCTTTTTAACTTTAAAATCAATTGTTCCTTCAGAAAATGAGATGATAACAGAGCAAATAAGCTTTGTTTTCGGCACAAACTTTTTAATCTCTTTTCAGGAGAGAAAAGCAGACTTCTTTGAACATCTAAGAGTTAGGTTAAGAGAAAACAAAGGGATTCTAAGAGAACGTGCTGCTGATTATTTGCTCTATGCAATGCTTGAGTCAATTTTGGATAATTATTTTAAGACCTTAAATAAGCTAGACGAAGAGATTGAAAGGTTTAATTTTACAGACACGAAAAAAGAACCATCCCCCAATGCACTAGAAATTATTGAGAATCATAAGAAGTTTGTTCATTTCATCAAGAAATCCATACTGCCAATTAAAGAGTTTTCTCAAATTGTTGAACGGGGCGAGTGCCAATATATTGAGCAAAAGCATATAAAATATTTTTTGGAAATTAAGGACCTATGCTTAACCCTGATTGATAGCAGTGATATGATTCTTACTTCACTCGAGAGCGCAATAAACCTGTTTTTTTCGTTGCAAGGACATCGAATGAATCAGGTAATGAAAACCCTGACAATTGTTGCAACTATATTTATTCCGTTGACCTTCATTGCGGGTATTTACGGAATGAATTTTAAGAATATGCCTGAGCTTGAATGGAAATATGGCTACTTTGGTATATGGATGATTATCATTCTCATCTTTTTGGGAATGGTGATATATTTCAGAAAGAAAAAATGGTTTTGATATAATATAATCCAGAAATAATCAACTGCTGCCAACATTTTAGCCAATGGCGGGGGCTGAGGTAATTTGAAGCGTTCTGCCTTGCATCAACTTATGTCACGGTGGGTACAGACGCAGCCCGTACTCCCTAACGTTACATACGTGTGCGAGAACGTTAGCGTTCATTCCAAAAAAAGACACAACCATATGCAAAGCACAAAAAAATGAATGAATTAGAGAGAATTATAAAAAGTATGGATTTCGATTTCTTCGGAAAAGGAGAACATAAAATTGATATAGAAACATTTCTTAAAAAGGGAAATTCCGTAGTATTAGATGTCAGGTCAATTGAAGAAACATCAACAGTAAAATTGGTTCTTAAGAATTATTTGCCCGTGTATGAAATACCTTTATGTGAAATTCCGAATGAATTAAATCAATTACCAGAAGATAAATTTATTGGTATTTTTTGTTCAAGCGGAGTCAGAAGTGCTATTGCGTTTGCCTATCTGAAAAGTAAAGGGTTTGTTAATGTGAGAATGATTGAGGGAGGTTACACGCAATTAATGGAAGCCATTATGCCTGGGAAAGTGTTTAAGCACATAAAAAAATAGATTGTGAACATTTGGATTTTAGTAAGTATAATTTTTGTCATCGCAATAGTTATGACGATGACCGGACGTGGTGGAGGAAATTTTTATGTTTTAGCTCTTGTCTTATCGGGAATTGGCATACATGAAGCAGCTACTACCGGACAATTTGTTTTAATCTGTTCTTCGTTGGTAGCTACTATTTTTTTTGGGAAAAGGAAAGTAATTGACTGGAAATTAGTTTTATTAATTGGGATTATGACGCTTATCTCTGCCTTTTTAGGCGGTTTTTTTTCAGATAAATTTGATGCAACATTTTTAAAAATCATATTTGCCATATTCATTTTTATAGCATCAGTGCTGATGCTAAAGCCTGTGAAAAAAAAACTTAAAACAAATAACCGCTATCGAATCGAATTAAAATCGGTTGATACAACCTATCGTATTAATTTAATTATTTTCGCTCCTATTGTACTAATCACGGGTTTTGTTTCCGGAATGGTAGGTATTTCAGGAGGTTCATTTTTAGTTCCTCTGATGGTACTCGCAATTGGTGTGCCAATGCAAACTGCTGTTGGTACATCTACTACTTTGGTTTTAATTACTGCCACGGCCGGTTTTTTAGGGCATTTAAGTACCGGGCATTTCAATGTTAAAATGTCGATAATTTTGGCTGTTGCAGCTATAATAGGAAGCCTGTTTGGAACACGATTAACGATTAAGGCAAATCCCAAAGTGCTTAAAATTATTTTCGCAACCACATCTATGATTGCAGCTTTTATTATGATATATAAAATATTTTATTAGAGTTATGAATAGAATTATATCTTTTGGAAAAACCGTTTATTTCTTATTTACTTTTACTCTTTTTTTTCCTTTTAATATCAACCGTTGGTACTCCGATTCGGGAATAATACAGTTTTTACGCCTTTCAAGTTATGGAGTAGTAGTCGCATTAATATTGCTATTCACTCAGTTTCCTCTTCGGAAAATGTTTAAAATGAATTTTTTCACAGTAAAAACTTTTTTACTGTGGTTGTCAATAGAAATTATACTGATAAGTCTTGTTTATATCTTTTTATATGGTAATCCTTTAGGTAATTTTATGAATGATTTGGGATTTTCTGTAAAATATACACTTTTAGGAATTTGCCTGCCTTATTCATTTTCGCTGCTTTTTATTCACTATAAAAATCAGTATATTGAAATGGAGTTATTACGAAAACAAATATTAAAACCAATACCTGACAGGTTTATTGTATTAAGAGATGAAAAGGGAAAAATTCGTTTTTCTGTGCCGGCCAGGGATTTATTATTTTTGGAATCGGCAGATAATTATGTTATTGTCAATTATTTGTTAAATGATAAACCTAAAAGGAAAATATTTCTTCATCTTAAACCGGGACTGTTTATCCCTCAATAGAACTTTCTACCCCTGTTTTTTGTTATTGTTATTAATCTGTCTGACCTTTGTAAAAGGTATAATTTTAAAATATTATAAAAATGAAAAAGTTTTTTGTTTTCACTTTATTGTTTGCGGCATTTATAGCAATAACATCAAATGCAGCAGTTTCGTCTGACAACAACGATGTTGTTGGGGAATGGAAATATGAAGTTCCAAATGCCCCTTATGGGTACCAGCAGGGAGTTATAAGTTTTACTGAAGAGAACAATGAATTATCCGGGGAAGTAAAATTTTCCGATGGGTATAAGGTTAAGTTGAAAGAAGTAAGCTATGAGGAGGGTAAATTAACACTGGGCCTTTACATTGACTATGAGTACATCACGGTAAAAGCTGATGTTGAAGAAGGGGCAATGAAGGGAAATGTTAATACCTCTGAAGGTAAGATGAATTTCACAGCCGAAAAAATTAAATAAATTTTCAGGTCTGATGTGAAATTTGTGCAAAGGGAAAGATTCCATCTAAATAAAAAGATGGCGTCTTTTTCAGTTAGGATTCCATCTACATGAAATAAACATGAACTTTTTTTAAAAAATTTTTCTCACTATAGATAAAATGCATCAAAGGTATGAGAAAGAACTCGTCATGATAAGAATAAGCATTATAATGAGAAAGTGCTTGACTAGTTTGCACAAAAGTAAATGTTTTTTAAAAAAAAAGTTTATGTGAGAGGAAGGAGCGAATGATTACCAGTGTAAGTTGAAAGTCTGATTTTGAAAGTTCGCCGGCAAGTCTGAAAATGTTCAGGTTATTTCGTAATAATGCCTAAGTATGTAAATTAAATTTCTATTATTAATATTTTAATATTGCGCTTGCTCCATAAAGCCTGAAAACAAAAATATTTCAATAATGCTGTATAAATAATAAATTGTAAATCTTTGAATATCAATTTCTAAATTTTTGCTCAATTACTTTTTATTGAAATTTGATTACGAAATATATTTTTTAGATTGCCCTCAATATTTTTTATAATTAACTAAAAATCAATTTAATAAATTAATTTTTTGTTTAAAAAGGGTGCATGACTCCTTTTTATAATAGATTCATGAGAGCTAACTTTGTAATAATTACCGTTACATTCAAATTTTTTTTTATAAGTTTTAAACTATGTTATAGCATAAAAGTCCAAAAAGTGTTTTACCAAATTGAATGATAATTGTGCATATTAAAATTGAAAATTTAAATAAGATATATCCTAATGGGAATTATGCTTTAAAGAATTTGAATCTGGAGATTCCCAATGGTATGTTCGGATTGCTTGGGCCTAATGGTGCAGGTAAATCCACGCTTATGCGTATTTTGGTTACATTAATGAAACCAACCAACGGTAAGGTAACAGTAAATGATTTTGATCTGGCTAGACACCGTCGTGAAATAAGAGCAATGCTCGGTTATCTTCCACAGGATTTCAGTTTTTTTTCAAAATTGAAAACTTATGAATTTCTTGATTATACTGCCCGTCTGGCAGGAATGAAGAATGGCCCTGCGCGTCGTGCTGCTGTTGATCAAATGCTTGAGGAAGTAGGCCTTTTTGAAGCTCGCGACCGCAACGCCAATAAACTTTCCGGAGGTATGAAACGAAGACTGGGAATAGCTCAGGCGCTTATTAATAATCCCCAAATTATAATCGTTGACGAACCCACTACAGGACTTGATCCGGAAGAACGTATACGGTTCAGGAATTTACTTTCTGCAATAAGTACACGTGATGTAATTATAATTCTTTCAACACACATAGTTGGGGATATTTCAAGTACCTGCAATAATATGGCTCTTTTGAACAAAGGTACTCTGGCTTTTAACGGTTCGCCGGAGGAGTTGATAAAAGAAGCCGAGGGAAATGTATGGCTTATTCAAGCAACTGAAGCAGAGTATCTTGAGATTAATGAAAAATTCCCTGTTATATCTACAATCCCTACTGAAGGAGGGTGGGAAGTTCAGGTAGTGGCAGAAAGTATTAACGGATACTACGGAAAGCAAATAGAACCTAATCTTGAACATGCATACGTACATTTTATGGAAAATAGACTTAATCAATTTCTTAATAATTAATTCAGCTAAGAATGATTTCACTTCATAATATATTTTCTATTGCAAAATATGAGCGAAAAACATTATTGCGTAGTTGGTTTTTTCGCATCTTCAGCATTCTTTCCCTGCTGGTTCTTTTCGGGATGAATTTTGGGATGATAATTCAGGGTGGCGGTGATCAAGGATGGGCTATGCGCAGTATTCCGGCAGCTATACCTTACGTTAACTTGCTGATATTGAATGTTGCACAGGCAGTTATAGCGGTATTTCTTGCATCTGATTTTCTTAAGCGGGATAAAAAGCTTGATACTACCGAGGTCATCTATATGAGGTCAATGACTAACGGGGAATATGTCATTGGAAAAACCTGGGGGAACTTGCAGGTATTTTTGGTATTAAATATTGCAGTGGTATTTATGGCCCTGATCTTTAATATGCTTGCTCAGGATACACCTGTAAGCTGGCCTGCATATGGAATTTATCTTCTGCTTATCAGCATACCCACTCTGGTTTTTATCATGGGACTCTCATTTTTGCTTATGAGCGTTATACGTAATCAGGCTATTACCTTTGTGCTCATCCTTGGTTATATAGGTATCACCCTTTTTCTGCTTGAGGCTAAATATTATTATATATTTGACTATATGTCCTTTAATATTCCTATGCTTATTTCCGATATAACAGGTATGGGAAATATTGAAAAGGTACTTATACATCGTGGTATCTATTTTTCATTGGGGATTAGTTTTATTTTCCTGACTATTTTTTTGCTGAAGAGACTTCCTCAATCGAAATCAATGACTGTTTTTTCTCTTATTTTTGCGCTCATTTTTTTTGGTGTTGCCGGTTATCTGGGATATCGCCATATTGATCAGTTCAGGACAAATGAAATGATTCGTGCCGAAGCAATAGCTCTGAATAATAAATATGTGAAAGAAAGATTACCTTCTGTCGTTAAACATTCTATTACATTGGATCATAAAGGCGGCACAATAGAAGCGTCGTCACGAATATTGGTGAGAAATGATAATGCAGACTCACTTAATAAACTTATTTTTAGTCTTAATAGCGGTTTAATGGTGAGGAATTTTAAAGTTAACGGGAAGGAAAAGCCATTTAGCCGTGAACAACACCTTATCATGGCTGATCAGGGAATAGATATGCCGGCGGGCACGGTAGCCAGTATAGAAATCGGCTATTACGGCAGTATTGATGAAACATTTTGCTATCTGGATATAAGCGAAGAAGTACGGCAGGAGAAATACGGAAAATTTGTTTTGAATGTTGATAAAAGATATGCATTTATAACTCCTGAATATGTATTATTAACACCGGAGACAAACTGGTACCCCAAAGCAGGGGTTACATACAGCACTGAGGATGTAAGATGGAATCAGACAGAGTTTATCGATTTCGACCTTGAAGTCCAAACAAAACCCGGATTACAGGCTATATCACAAGGGGAAATGGTTGAAATTTCATCAGGACATTTTTCTTTTAAAAACAAGGTTTCTTTAATACAAATTTCTTTGGCTGTTGGGAGATACCAGAAGGCAGATTTCGTAAAAGATAGTATTGATTATGGTATATGGTATATAAAGGGACATGATTATTTTTCCGATGATTTTCCCGAGACTAAAGATACTATAGCTACTTTGGTTAACGAGCGTTTAGGTGATTTTGAAAGGAGCTATAATCTTGATTATGTCTTTGACAGGCTTTTTCTGGTAGAAGTGCCGGCTCAGTTTAAATCTTTTGAACGTTCATGGACATCACGTCAGGAATTTATTCAGCCTGAACAGGTTTTGATACCGGAAAAGGGCTATCTTATACGTGAAGCGGACTTCGAAGGTATGAAAAAAAGAATGAAGAGGTGGGGACGGGGTGGAAATACGATGACGCCCAGGGATATTGAAATACGCACTTTGTTTGAATTCCTTGGAGTCTTTACTCGTGAACAGTCAAGGGATTTCCGGGGCGGACGGGGGACTTTCAGTGTTGAGGAGTTTCCTAATCCTCATTTTGTTTTTCCCATGTTATATAATTTTCAGAACAATATACAGTCTGATAGATGGCCTATTACAAACCGGATATTTGAGGCTTACCTGAAAAGCCAGACAATGGACATGCGTTCCGGATTTATGCGTAATATGCAGGGAATGAGTGATGACGAACTGGCAAATATTGCATTACAGGATAGTACATTTGAGGAAATTCTCGCTGATCCTGACCAGAAAAAGATAATAGATAATGTCATTAAACTGAAAGGTGAAGTTTTGTTCTCTATGGTGGAATGGAAAGCCGGTCAGGAGGAATTTGAGGATTTCCTGAGAAATGTATTGATTGAATGCCGGTTTAAAAATATTACTTTCGAGCAATTCGATGAACGCATAAAAAATGAGTTCAATATTGAACTATCCCCAATGATGGATGAGTGGTTCAAGGCTAAATCATTGCCAGGGTATCTGTTTTCAGATGTGGAAGCTGTGAAAGTTAAAACCGGTAACATGATGAAGACAAGAGTGTCTTTCAAGATAACTAATTTTGCTGATACCGAAGGAATTGTCAAAGTTTCATTCAGGTTGGAAGGTGGTGGGCGCGGAAGAGGTTTTGGTTTTGGTCCGGGTGGCAATGATGATATGGTAAACAAATTGGTTTATCTGGCATCCCACCAGACCAAACAAGTTACTTACCTTCTTGATGCCGAACCGAGAATGTATATGATCAACACACTTACCTCCCAGAATATTCCACAATTATTAATGGATGGGTTACATGATATCGAGGAAGATCCTAAGGCCGTTCCATATGAAGGGGAAGAAATTGTTGACCAACCTGTACAAACCGAATTGCCCGGAGAAATAATTATAGACAATGAAGATCCTGAATTTGAAATAACAGAAACTGATAATATAAGTTTTCTGGAAAGGCTTATCCTCAAAGAAGAAGGGACAAATGTAAAATATTCAGGAATGATCTTTTGGCGGCCACCCACTAACTGGACTCCTGTAACCGATACTGAATTTTATGGAGAGTATATCCGTTCAGGACATTATATTAAATCTGGCGATGGATCTCTAAAGGCAAAGTGGCACGTCCCTGTTTTTGAAAAGGGCTATTATGATGTTTATTATCATTTATATAAACATAGGGGGGTTAGACGAAGAGGCAGAAGTGATGAAGGAGGAGAATATCACTTTATAATTCATGGTGATGATGGTGCTGAAGAACAGTCACTTTCCATTCGCGGTGCCGATGAAGGCTGGAATCATCTGGGGTCATATTATTTTTCTCCTGATACGGCGCTCATCGAACTTACTAATAAATCTGATTCACGAATAGTTTTTGCCGATGCGGTGAGACTTGTTAAGTTATAAATTAATTAAATTAAATATTCAAATATGATGTTTTGTGGTAAAATTAAACATATTGTGAAACTGGTTCTCCCTGGAATGGTAGCATTATGGATTTCCTTTCATGGGGGGGCACAGGAGATACTTACCCTCGACAAGGCAATCCAGATTGCAGAAACGGGGAGTCCTGATCTGCGAAGATCACTTTTGAATCTTGAGCGCTACCAAAAAAATCTGGAAGCTCAGAGGGCGGCCCTTAAATCCCATTTTTCTCTGGATATATCGCCTGTCCGGTTTAGCCGTAACAGACGGTTCGATACAAGAGTGTCAGAATGGTATACTAATGAGAACTTTGAGACTAATGCGCTTTTCAGGGTTGAACAACCTATCCTGCTGACTGATGGTACTCTGTCGCTTACTAATGAATTCGGGTGGCAAAGAAGTTTTTCGGATGCCGCAGTTACTAATCCGGAAAGTAAGGTCTTTTTTAATAATCTTTATCTGAATTTTAATCAGCCTGTTTTCACATACAACAGACTGGATTTAGAACTTAAAGAGCTTGAGCTGAATTTTGAAAATGCAAATATCAGTTATGCTTTGCAGCATTTGAACCTTGAAAGGAATGTTACTGAATTTTTTTATAACGTTTACATGGCACAGATGAATCTTAATATAGCAAAAGATGAACTTGAAAATACACTTAACAGTTATGAGATAATCATTAATAAGGTTGAGGCCGGACTGGCTGCAAAGGAGGAATTTTATCAGGCAGAACTAAACTTGTCTACCTCACAGTCTACTGTCCAAAACCGCCAGGTAACATTGGAAAATGCAAAGGATCAGTTAAAACTTTATCTGGGTATGGATTTGTATGAGGATTTTTCTATATTGGCTGATATTGGGCTTAATCCTGTGGAAGTAGATATGGATAAGGCCATTGATAACGGATTGGAATCGAGGCTTGAGTTGCGGCAAAGGGAAATTGACGTTGAATCGAGTCAGTTTGAGATGATCAGAACAAAGTCATTGAATGAATTTAAGGGGGAGATAAATCTTCGTCTTGGCATTTCGGGTGATAATCCAGATCTTGATCAGATATTTGATGCACCAACTAATAGTCCCTCGGTTGGAGTAAGTTTTAGTATACCACTTTTCGACTGGGGGGAGAAAAAAGCACGTATTGCTGCGCAGGAAGCTGCTATTGAGTCAGAGAAACTCGGTCTCGATGAGGAGAGGAAACAAATCATTATTGGGATTAGGCAGGCATACCGCAACTTACAAAATCAATTGAACCAGATTGAAATTGCTGAACAAAGTCAGAATAATGCTCAGTTAACTTATGAAATTAATTTAGAAAGATACGAGAACGGTGATCTTACCAGCATGGATCTGAACCTCTTTCAAACACAGCTTTCAGAGAAAAAATTTGCATATATACAGGCACTTATTAATTATAAGATTGAATTATTGAATCTGAAAATTCAAAGTCTTTATGATTTCGAGAAAAATCAACCTGTGGTTCCCACAGAACTTTTTAAAAATGAAGAAAATAAATAGAGAACAATTATGAAGAATATAAGATTATTATCCGTCATTGCCTTAATAGCTTTTCTGGCCTCTTGTAACAGTCAGGGAACATCAGAGAGTGCTGAACTTGCTGTTCCTGTTTCAGTTGAAGATATTAAGCTCAAAAGTATTCAGCAATTTGTAAATACTACAGGAACAGTAAAGGCTACCCGGGAAGTGGAATTAAATTCTGAAATGGCAGGTGATTATTATCTTCAAAATAATCCACTCACGGGAAGGCCTTATAAATTAGGAGACAGAATTAATAAGGGACAAGTAATAATACGTCTGGAAAATGAGGAATATGAAAATAATATTGCTCTGGAAGCCGTAAAACTGAATCTGGAGATTGCTGAACAGGAATATGAAAAGCAAAAATCGCTTTATGAAAAGGGAGGTGTTACACTCTATGAATTGCGTAATTCCGAGGTATCCAAAACTAATGCTCGTTATAGCTATGAGGGCACCCAGATACAATTGGCAAAAATGAACATTACAGTTTCTTTTTCAGGGATTATTGTGGAATTGCCATATTATACCGAAGGGACAAGGGTAGCCTCGGGTTCGCATATGGTTACCATAATGAGCTATAGGGAAATGTATATGGAAATAAACCTTCCTGAAAAGAATATTACAGAGCTAGAGACCGGTCAGAATGTACTTGTTACAAATTATACACTTCCGGAAGATACCCTTATTGGCAAAGTAGTTGAGCTTTCCCCTGCTATAAGCAGTGAAACCCGTACGTTTACAGGTACTATTGAGATTGAAAATCCTGAACTGAAATTTCGTCCGGGCATGTTTGCTAAAGCTGATATTATTGTGGATGAAAAAGACAGTACTGTGGTTATACCTAAAGATATCATACTGACAGGCAACAGAGGTAAATATGTGTTTATTGTTGGCAGAAATAGCGCTGCTGATGATAGGTACATAACTACAGGTATTGAAAATCAGGATTTTGTGGAAGTGCTTGAAGGGTTAGAACAAAATGATCGTCTTATAGTTAAAGGATTTGAAACCTTGCGTGACGATTCTAAAGTTAAAATAATCAGATGAAAAAATTAACACAATTTTCTGTTAATTATCCGGTAACTATATTAATGATAGTTTTGGGAATTATTCTCCTCGGTTACATTTCATATGAAAAACTGGGAGTTGATCTATTCCCCGATTTGAATTCACCCCGGATTTTTGTAGAAATCAAGTCAGGTGAGAGGCCGCCGGAGGAAATGGAAAAACAGTTTGTAGAGGATATTGAGGCTTTGGCTATACGTCAGTCGGATGTTCTTCAGGTATCTTCTATTACAAAAGTCGGTACATCCCAGATAACAGTTGAATATGCATGGAATAAAGATATGGATGAGGCATTTCTTGATTTGCAGAAAGCCTTAAATACATATAGTCAGGATGCTGAAATAGACGATTTGAGGATAACTCAGCATGACCCCAATACTGCACCGGTGATGTTAATTGCTGTAAGCCACGATGATATTACGGATATGAATGAGATCAGAAAAGTGGCTGAAAATTACATACGTAATGAGTTAATACGTTTGGAAGGTGTAGCTGAAGTAGAATTATCCGGTCAGGAAGAAGCTGAAGTGATTATCACTACTGATCATTATCGTCTTGAAGCCCATGGGCTCACCCTTGATGATATAAGCACACGGATTCAGAATTTTAACAGGAATGTTTCAGGAGGACGTGTAAGTGAAATGGGACTTCAATATATTGTCAAGGGAGTACGGCTGCTTGATGAAGTGGAAGACTTTGAAAATCTGATAGTGGATTATAAATCTGTCAGAGCGGAATCAGAAGGACAAAGACGGGTTGAGATGGCCCCGGTTTTTTTACGTGATGTTGCAACTGTTACGATCGGCAACAAAGAGCCGGCCAATATAGTCCATTTTAACGGCGAGCGGTGTCTTGGCCTTTCTATTTATAAAGAAACCAAGTTTAACACGGTCAGGGCAGTGGAACAAATTAATGATGCCATGGATGATATTCAGAGAGCACTGCCCGGATATTCTATACAGCAGGTAACAAATCAGGGTAAATTTATTTCCAGTGCTATAGGGGAAGTGCAGACAACTGCTTTGCTGGGTATTTTACTTGCTGTTTTTGTACTGTTTCTTTTCTTACGCAGACTGGGAACTACTCTTATAGTTAGCATCGCTATCCCTGTTTCTGTTATAGCAACCTTCAACCTGATGTATTTTAATGATCTTACTATTAATATTATGACTCTCGGGGGACTTGCCCTTGGAGCTGGTATGCTGGTTGATAATGCCATTGTTGTTCTGGAAAATATTTTTAGAAATCATGAAAATGGCTTGAGTGTTAAAGATTCAGCAGTAAATGGAACCGCTGAGGTTGGAGGAGCAATTACCGCTTCTACTCTTACTACTATTATTGTATTCCTTCCTATCGTGTATCTTCATGGTGCTTCAGGAGAACTTTTTAAGGATCAGGCATGGACTGTCGCGTTCTCCCTATTGTCTTCACTGTTTGTGGCTATATTTGTAATTCCCACTCTTTATAACCATTTTTACAGAAATAAAAAAGCTCCTGTCAAACGTCGCTCCCTCCAGGTAGGGGGATATGGCAGATTCCTTGATAAGGTTCTTAAACTGAAATGGATTGTAGTCATTCTTGCCGCTGCTCTTGTGGCTGGTTCCTTTATGCTGGTTCCTTCCATAGGTACTGAATTTATGCCTAAAACCGAAACAAAGGAATTCACCATGCACCTTAAAATGAGTGAGGGAACCAAGCTTCAGCGTACTGAATCAACAGTAAAAACGATAGAAACAATTATAACAAATTATCTTGGTGACAATCTTGATAAACTCTATTCCCATGCAGGAATCTCTGCAAGTATCGCAGGTTATGAAACCTCAATATTTGAGGGAGAAAATACAGCCCAGATTCAGGTTATTCTGAAAGACAACACTTCAATGCCGACAGAACAGATAATTGCATCTCTTGATAAACTTACTAATGATATTTCCGGATTTGAAGTCACTTTCTCCCAGGAGCAGAGTGCTTTACAATCTATACTTGGTACCGATGAGGCACCTGTGGTTGTTGAAGTGAGGGGAGAAGAACTTGATGAGATCGAGGGAATAGTTAATGATGTAAGAGATAAGATGCTAAATATTAATGGTTTGTTCAATATACAAACATCTATTGAGCATGGTGCACCTGAAGTGGAAGTTCATGTTGACAGGGTTAGGGCCGGCATGTACAATGTAAATATTAACACTATAGTTACCCAGATGCAGGATCAGCTGGAGGGTAAAAATGCCGGTCAGTTGGAGAAGGATGGTGAGATGCGGGATATCACTATCAAAGTTCCGGAGAAGGGGCTTAATGATATTCATAATATGACAATAAACTCCGGAAATCAGGAGTTCAGACTCAGCGAGATTGCAGATATATCTTTCGGGGTTTCTCCTAAGGAGATCCACAGGCAAAACCAAAGTAGAACCGGCAGGATAACAGCTCAGCTTGAGGGAGATATTCCACTCGATCACGTTGCCGGTACAATCAGGCAGGAAACATCAGAGATTGATCTGCCGGCAAATTATCAGATACTTATAACCGGAGAAGAGGAAAAAAGACAGGAATCGATGAATAGCCTCGGCTTTGCTCTACTTTTGTCAATAATACTTGTCTATATGGTAATGGCTTCACAATTTGAATCATTGATTCATCCTTTTACAATTCTTCTTACTATTCCTCTGGCTGTGGTAGGCAGTATTTTAATCTTTTTTTTCCTTGACAAAACATTTAATATTATGGCATTAATAGGATTGATAATGCTTGCGGGAATTGCAGTTAATAATTCAATAATTTTTGTTGACAGGATAAATCAACTTATACGTGAAGGCCTTGACAGGAGAGCGGCAATCTTACAGGCAGGACAGCAGAGAATAAGACCTATTTTCATGACCAGTATTACGACTGTTTTGGCATTACTGCCGCTTACCTTTGGATTCGGAGAGAGTGCATCTTTACGCTCGCCTATGGCATTAGCCGTGATTGGAGGACTTATTACTTCCACGCTATTGACATTGGTAGTAATTCCATGTGTATACGACATTCTTGACAGGGTAAAAAGTATATTTAAAAAGGATTCATGAAGTTTATCATAAACAGAAAAATACTAATCAGCATGTTGTTTATTGGGCTTACCCTTTTGGGTTATGTCTCTTATAAACAATTGCCTGTTGAATTGATGCCCAATGCTGAACTTCCTATGCTGTTTGTGCAGATAAATTCCCGTATAGAGGTCGATCCGGATTATATGGAAAATCAGGCTGTTATACCGATAGAGGGGGCGATAAGCACTATGGAGGGTATTGAAAGTATAGAATCATCTCTCACTAACCGGTCAGCTTCCATTCAGGTAAATTTTAAACAGAATGTTAATTTTCAATACACATTTTTAAAACTTCAGGAGAAAATTGAACAGGTAACCGATAATATTGATGATAATTTTATTGTTAGGGTTAATAAAGTAGATATACAGCAACTTACTAATCAGTTCATGGAGTTGCAAATCAGAGGCAGTGGAGGTACTAACCGCTTACGTAATATTGTTGACGAGGAAATTACATCTGAATTGCAAAATATTGACGGCATCGCTTCGGTAACAGTATTTGGAGGTAAAGAACGCTCTATAGAGGTTATTTACGACAAGGAAGCGTGCGATGCATATGATATAACCCCCGCGCAAATAAGAAATGCCATTGCCGCGAATTCATCCAACCGTACTTTTGTGGGTTACCTGCATGAAAACCAAAAGTTACATTTCGTCCATTTGACTGCGGAATATTCTAAAGTTACAGATATTGAAAATATAATTATAGCTGATGGTCCGGTATATTTGAAAGATGTTGCTGATGTTTTTTTTGGTGTCAAAGAGGAAGAGACAATTAGTCGTGTTAACGGATTGGATGCAGTATCCATGCTTTTGGTCAGTGATTCACAGGCGAATCTTATTGAACTTTCCGGAAAAGTAACCGACCGTATTGATGAGTTAAACGAAATGCTGGTAAGTAGTGATGTGGAAATAGTTGTACAGACTAACCTGGCCGAAACAATGGAGAAAAATATAGACCAGATAATGAATCTGGCACTGGTGGGGGGATTACTGGCTATTATTGTATTATGGGTATTTTTAAAAAATTTGCGTATAGTATCTATAATTGCCCTGGCTATACCGGTATCAGTCTTTTCAGCTTTCAATCTGTTTTATGCTTTTAATATTTCTGTCAATAGTTTGACCCTGGTAGGCCTTGTGCTTGCTATTGGAATGTTGCTCGATAATAGTGTGGTGGTACTTGAGAATATTTATCGGCTTTCGGGAAAACACTTCAATCCCGATCAGTCTGTAATGCAGGGTACCAAAGAAGTTTGGAGGTCTATTATTGCTGCTACCCTAACTACCATTACTGTTTTTTTACCTTTCCTGTTTTCTTCTGAATACATGATAAAATTGCTTGGCAAGCATGTTGGAATTTCGATAATTTCAACCCTGACTGTTTCATTATTTGTAGCTTTGTTGTTAATTCCAATGGCTGCTCATATACTCTTAAAAGGGAAATCTTCACACAATATTTTTTACGAAAAGGTAACGACTAATAACCGTATAATTCAGATTTATGTATTGCTCTTAAAAGCTGCTATGCGTTCACCGGCAGGAACGGTTATTGGTGCCATAGTAATATTTTTTATTACAATATTTATTGTATTGGGTATAAGCATTAATACCCTTGAAGAGGTAGAAGAGGAGCAGTTTCCTATATATGTCACTATGCCAACGGGATCCACTCTGGAGGCAACTGACCAGGTAGTTGCTGAAGTGGAGAGCCGTCTCGGTGAAATCGAAGAAAAACAAGATGTAATTTCAAAAATTCAGGAAGAAGAAGCTATTGTTACAGTAATATTACAGGAAGATTATAAAGAAATTGATAATAGAACAGTTGCCGAGATTAAATCGGAAGTTGAAGATTTAATTGGCAATATCGCCCGGGCAGATGTCAGTTTAACTCCGTCAGCCGCCAGTACCAGTTTTCGTGGTAGTGGTGGTGGCGGCGGCACGGGAATGGAAAATTTCAGCCGGTTCCTTGGTATCGGCACCAACCGTGAGCGTATTGTTATAAAAGGTGGGGATTTTGAAGACATGAAAGGAGTTGCTGAAGACCTTGAATATTTTATTGAAGATCTGGAGTCAATCCGGAGCGTTAATGTTAGTGCCTCCAGAAACCGTCCTGAGATACATTTGTATTTTAATCAGTTGCTACTTACTGAATATGGAATTAATTTAAACGATATTTCGTCTGAACTGGGATCTTTCTCCGCTGAATTTACTTCGGGCGTGAATTTTAATCAGGACAATGAGGAATATGAGATAATAATCAAGGAGAATATTTCGGAAGATGAGGAGGGAGATACGGAAAAGGACATTGATGATCTGAGAAATCTGAATATCAGCAATGATCAGGGAGTAGTTTATGATCTGCAGGATATTGTTGATTTGGTGTATGACGAGGGTATATCAAGAATAACACGCGAAAATCAGGAAAAGCAGATCGAATTATTTTACCGTTTTGTAGTGGAAGCGGAGCAATCGAAAGATTTATTGGAGGCATATAGGCTGGAAATAGATGAAATTGTAAGCAATTATAAGATTCCTGCTGGTATAGCTATAGAGGTTATACATGAAGAAGACCAATATTCCGAATTTTATTTCCTAATTGCTGCAGCTTTTATTTTGATTTTAATGATACTGGCATCTGTGTTTGAGTCACTGACAACGCCAATAGTATTAATGTTTTCAGTGCCTCTTGCCGCTATAGGATCTTTCCTGGCATTGATATTCACTGGTAACAGTTTATTCAATGCCAATACATTGACGGGATTTTTAATTCTTCTGGGGATCGTGGTTAACAACGGAATCATTTTAATTGATTTTACCAATATTTTACGGAAACGGGGATTCAGAAAATCCAGAGCACTTATAACTGCGGGATTATCACGTGTGAGGCCGATTTTGATTACCTCTATAACAACTATAGTTGCTATGATGCCCCTGGCAATGGGTCAGTCGGAATATGTAGGTGCCATAGGTGCACCATTTGCGATTACTGTAATTGGGGGACTGTCAGTGAGTACACTTTTAACACTTGTTTTTGTGCCTACTCTTTATTTCGGTATGGAAAATTCCATAAATTGGATAAAATCACTTAACTGGAAACTGAAATTACTCCAGCTAATTGTTTTTATAGCAGGAACAGTTTATATATATTTTGAAGTAGATACTTTTATTTGGAAATTACTGGGTTTTATATTGATAATAATTCTTGTCCCGGGTATCACCGCATTTGTTCTTACCAGTTTGCGGACTGCAAGTTCAGGGGTTATCAGAAAGAATGAATCAATAAGGATTGTCGTACGTAAGCTGGTTAAAGTATATGATCGTGATAACCGTTTTGTAAGGGAATGGAAGTCGGGCATAAAAATCAGGGAACGTGCAGGTCTTTTGAAAGATTATACAAAAATGAGGGATTTTTATGATCTTATCTGGCAAATCCCGTTGTTTGCATTTCTGGTATATTTTACTTTTTTCTATCTGGAGAGCAGCTTTTGGATGTGGATTATGTCAAATATTTTGTTTTTCTTTTTATTTCTGTTAAGGCAACCGATGGCACAGGTGATAAAAAATAAGTATGAGGTGACGTCTAATCCTGTATATCTTAAAATTAACACTGTCGTAAAAAATATTATCTATTGGGGTAGCCCGGCATTGTTTGTTTTTATCTTTTTCAGACGATGGGACAACCTCGGAATGGTTATTTTTGTGGGCATTTTATGGTTGCTACTGCTAGTAATATATAAGTCGGGTGAATACATTCATGATAAAAAATTGAATATTGCGAGAATTGATGGTCGCTTCAGTTCATTACGCCGGGGATATTTTACATTAATAAGGCAAATTCCTGTTATTGGCAAGCGTAAGGTACCTTTCAGGGCACTTAATGGTGTTTCTTTGGAAATAAAGACAGGGATGTTCGGACTATTGGGACCAAACGGTGCAGGGAAGTCAACTATGATGCGTATAATATGTGGTATTTTGGAACAGAGTTACGGCAAAATATGGATTAACGGACTTGATACCCAAAAGTACCGCGAGGAGTTACAGGGTCTTATTGGCTATCTTCCTCAGGCTTTTGGAGCTTATGAAAATATGACGGCATGGGAATTTTTGGATTATCAGTCAATGTTAAAGGGTATAGGTGACAAAGAAATTCGTGATAAGCGACTGGAATATGTGCTGAAAAATGTTCATATGTATGAACGTAAAGATGATAAAATTGGTTCTTTTTCAGGGGGAATGAAACAGCGGATAGGTATTGCTCAGATACTTCTTACTTTGCCGCGTATTTTAGTAGTTGATGAACCTACAGCAGGACTTGATCCGCGCGAAAGGATACGTTTCCGTAATTTATTGGTTGAATTGAGCCGTGAACGAATTGTTATTTTTTCTACCCATATTATAGAGGATATTTCCAGCTCTTGCAACCAGGTAGCTGTTATTCATCGTGGAGACCTTAAATATTATGGAACACCCAATGATATGGTCAGGATGGGTGAGGGATTTGTCTGGCAAATGACAGTACCCGCCAAAGAGTTTGATGATTTTGCAAATAAGCAGCTTATTATTCATCATATGCGGTATGGGGATGATATAAAGGTAAGGGTGCTGGCGAAAGAAAAGCCTTCGGAAGATGCAGTGAATGTATCGCCTCATCTCGAAGATGCATACTTATGTTTATTAAAGAATTTTGTGAAAGGTATTTAGAAAATGAGATATAAATTTGTAATTAAAAGCAATATAATCAATTTGACAAGAATGATTAGCTATAATCTGAAAATTATTTTTGCCAATAAGTTTATCTGGTTTTTAGTAGCGGCTTTTGCATTTTTCCTGTTTTTTTCCATACAAACAGTTTGGAACAGGGCTACAATTAATGAGGCTACTGTATATAATCTGTTAATTTTTCCGGGTATTCTTTTGATTTTTTATCCTTCTGTGTTTGGTATTCAAAACGATGATGATTCCCGGATGCTTGAAATTTTATTTGGTATTCCTAATTATAGATACAAAGTATGGCTGGTACGGTTACTTATGATTTTCATACTTATTTTTATTATTATACTGGTTTTTGCCGCTATGGCCTCTTTTCTGTTGTATAAGACCGACCTACTGGAAATGGCCTATCAGTTGATGTATCCTATTCTTTTCATGGGATCCTTGGCTTTTATGTTTTCTACTATTATTAAAAATGGCAACGGAACTGCTGTGATGATAGTGCTTATAGGAGTAGCACTTTTAATTTTGCGGGATACTTTAGAACGGACACAATGGAATGTATTCTTAAATCCTTTTCAAATTCCTGATAATTTTAATGAGGTTATCTGGCAGGGAATTATCACCAAGAACCGGGTATTTCTGGGTGTCGGAATGGTAGTTTTTATTCTTTATGGTCTTTATAACCTGCAAAAAAGAGAAAAATTTGTTTAAGCAATTATTATAATTTTGCGCTGTTATAATCACATCAAAATGGAGAGAAGGGAAATAGAAATAATGGCACCGGCAGGTTCTTGGGAATCTCTTATGACAGCGATACAGGGTGGTGCAGATTCAGTATATTTTGGCGTTGGACATTATAATATGCGCTCACGCTCATCGAATAATTTTTCTATTAAAGATTTAAAAAAAATTGTTGAAATTACTTCCCTGCACGGAGTAAAATCTTATTTAAGTCTCAATGTAGAAATTTTTGATAATGAGATGGAGCAAATGAATAATTTGCTTGATGCGGCAAAACAAGCGGGAGTATCAGCAGTTATTGCCGCCGATATTTCAGTTATAAGTTATGCCAGGGAAATCGGCCTTGAAGTTCATATATCGACACAATTAAATGTCACAAACATTGAGTCAGTGAAGTTTTACTCTGCTTTTGCTGATGTTATGGTTCTTGCCCGTGAAATGAATCTTGGCAGGATGTATGAGATTAATAAACAAATAGCAGAAAGACAAATAAGGGGACCTTCCGGCAGGTTAGTCCGGCTGGAAATATTTGTTCATGGTGCTTTGTGTATGGCCATTAGTGGGAAATGTTATCTGAGTCTCCATGAGATGAATTCTTCAGCTAACAGGGGAGCTTGCCTGCAACCTTGCCGCCGTGCATATATTGTTGTTGATAAAGAAACAGGTGATGAGATGGAAGTTGATAATGAATATATTATGTCGCCTAAGGATTTAAAGACTATTCATTTTCTGAATAAAATTCTTGATGCAGGGGTGTCGGTCTTGAAAATTGAAGGACGTGCACGCTCACCAGAATATGTAAAAACTACTGTAGAATGTTACAGAGAAGCCGTGGAATCATACTTTGAGAACACTTTTACCAGGGATAAGATAGATGATTGGGACAATAGACTGGCATCTGTTTTTAACCGCGGTTTCTGGGATGGATATTATCTTGGTCAGCGTCTGGGTGAATGGAGTGCCAATTATGGCTCTCAGGCTGCCAAACGTAAAATTTTCATTGGGAAATGCACAAATTATTTTACAAATATCCATGTAGCAGAATTTTTATTGCAAACTCAAAATCTTAAGAAAGGGGATGAGATTATCATTACAGGACCGACTACCGGGGTAGTTCAAACTATTATCGAAGAAATACGTTTCGATCTCAAACCGGTCGAAGAAGGTTTAAAGGGACAGTCCATATCTGTACCTGTGAAAGATAAGATCAGGCGTTCTGATAAGCTTTACAAATTAGTTGATTCCGATAGCATTAAACAACAACGATAAAGAATATTTGGAGTTTATTTTTAAGGTCGGCTGACTTCATTATCCCTAAAATACTTATGTCATAATTATACTTATACTTTTCGGGCTATCTAGCATTTATCCGTCTGATTAATTGAGGAGGAACAGCTATAATTGTATTAGTGGACTTTCTAAATCAGATTCTTGAATTTATTGATATACATTATTTATGATTGATTGACATTTAGGTAAAAAAATTATACTTTGCAGTAACCTATATTTATGTGATTATGGGAAATTTTTATAATATAATAGTGTTTATATTTTTTTTCGTTTTTATTAATATAACCGGATCTGCACAGATTTTCAGATACAGGTTAAGCGGAAGCAGCTCTATGTTTATTTCCGAGCTTGGCCCATCGGAAATAGAACACCCGCAGACAGGATTATTCACATATCCTGGTAGCAGTGATTTTAATCCGGGATTTAAATTAGGGGCGGAAGTAGAAATAATGGTACCTGTTACTTCTAATTTTGAACTGGGAATTGAATTTGATTTTACAAATCTTGCCGGTTATACTGAAACAGCACCTCTGTATAATTTTTTTCTTACCGCCAGGAATCCTTTGGCCGGTTCAGATCCTTATCCAGACGAGGCCTTGATATATACTACAAAACAGTTGTCTGCCCTCGGCACTTCCCGTTTGTATTTTTTTTCTATTGATAATGACATGAATATTTTTGCAAAAGCTCTGGCAGGCGTTACTTTTACAGGTACCGATTTCACTTTTGATGATCCCTTTTATCGTGTGGAATACGGTGTAGGAGTATTATATGCAAGGGGAACAAAAAACAGCGAATATCCCAAAAAGGCAGCTTTCAGCGGAGGGGCTGGATTGGGGATTACATACAAAATATCTGATAAATTAGATATATGTCTCGATGGAACAGCTTTACTAATTAATTCAGATATTGTAAATGGTGTCCCAAATTTTAATTATACTGTTATATCCGGTATGGAATCTTTTGAACCTGCTCTCTGCTGGTCTATGGTCGGACAAATAACTATAGGGATAATATATTCAGCTATTCGTGATCAAAGGCTTAACAGGAGCAGATATACTAAGAGCAGAAAAATTAAAAGTAATATATTCTGGAAAAGAAAACGGACTAATCCGTTTTCTAAAAGAAGATAAGCGGATTATTTTTTAACATCCAACTGATTTAAATGCTTTTTCCAAAAGATGTTTTGTTGCAATGATTCCTTGCTTTTCGGGCAATTCACTGCCTTCATACTCAATTCCAACCCATCCTTTATAACCTGAATCTTTAACTATCTGCATCAGTCTGTAGTAATCCGATTTCGTTTCGTTGCCTTCTTCATCAAAAGCATGGGATTTTGCACTTACTCCCTTTGCGTAAGGCATTAGTAATTCTACTCCTTTATAACGGTCGTATTCTTCACCGGTTTGACGGTTGATTATGAAATTTCCGAAATCAGGAAGAGTTCCTGCCCTTTCATGATCTGTCATTTCAATAACTTCTGCCAGCCATTCGCCATTGCTGGATAATCCGCCATGGTTTTCGACAATTATATTTATATTCTTTGTATCTCCATATTCACAAAGCATCCGGAGTCCGTCGGCAGCCAATCTCTGTTGTTCTTCGTAGGTTCCCTGACTGGCAGCATTTACCCTGATGGAATGGCAGCCAAGAAATGCAGCCGCATCAATCCATTTTTTATGATTTTCTACAGTCTTGATACGTTCATTTTTTTCAGGATGACCAACCATGCCTTCACGATCGCACATTATTAATACATTTTCAACATTTTCATTTTCAGTAATACTTTTCAGTTCGGCAAGATATTTTTCATCTTTTGCTTTATCCATGAAAAACTGATTTACATATTCTATTCCTTCAATATTTAGTTCACGAGCTACTACAGGAAAATCAAGATTGGTCATTCCCCCGTTAAAAAGAGTTTTGTGGAATGACCATTCAGCAAGGGATATTTTAAAACGTGATTTTAAAGCGGAACAATTAGACATAAATGCAGGTAAAAGTGCAGTCCCTGCCCCATAGGCTAAGGTTGTTTTTAGAAAATTCCGTCTGTTTGAATTTTTCATAGGATTAAAATTTTAAATTATTCATAATGATAGAAAGTATTTTTTTCATTTATGCCTGTTGTTTGACAGACAATAGTAAAGTAACAAGTTAAGCTTTAGCCGGATTTACGGAATATTAAAATAATCTGCAACTTACCGGTCATTTCAGACATATTTAAATCGTTTAATATTCTTTTTGGGTGTTTTTTCAAATTCCTCACTTACCATTTCATAGGATGAAACCTGTTCATATTTGGGTAGTTCGGCATTGAGTTTTTTCCTGTTTGCTTCAAATATTTCCGGCAGCTCATCCATAGATATATTGTCTGCTTTAATAGCATCATAGTCGGGGTAGACCTTGGGGACAAGTTTTCCCTGACGGGGAGTTACTACACATTCTGCTACATAAGGCTGGTTAGATAATTTTGCTTCAATTTCTTCAGGATAAATGTTTTGTCCTGAAGGCCCTAGGATCATATTTTTTGATCTGCCTTTGATAAAAATAAAATTATTATTGTCTATAATACCAAGATCTCCTGTTTTTAACCAGCCGTCCTTTGTAAAAGCCTCTTTGGTGGCAACTTCGTTATTATAATATCCTGTCATTACATTTTCGCCTCTAACCTGGATTTCGCCCACAATATTGTAAGGATCTTCAGAATCAATTCGTACTTCCATGCGGTCAACGATTTTTCCGGCTGAGGAGAACCGGGTTTTATCCCATGCTTCATAGCTGATCAAAGGACCGCACTCCGTCATTCCGTAACCTACAGTGATCGGGAAATTTATTCGTTTGAAAAATTTTTCGACATCGGTGCTCATGGGAGCCCCGCCAATAACTATTTCGAAGAAACGGCCTCCAAAAGTTTCTATCAGTTTATTTTTTATTTTTTTGAGGATTACTTTTGAAATGCCAGGAGTGTTTAGCAGAATTTTCATTACGGGTTTTTCGATTGTAGGCAGTATCCGTTTTTTATAGATTTTTTCTATAATCAGCGGTACGGAAAGAATAAGATGCGGCTTTACTTCACCAAACACTTTGGTAATAACAGCAGGAGATGGCATTTTGCTTAAAAAGGTGATATGACATCCTAATGTAACCGGAAACAGAAATTCAAATAATAATCCGTAAACATGTGCCATGGGGAGGAATGAAACGATCTTATGATCAGGAAGCAAAGGCATGTGTTCCTGTGCAAAGATCAAATTGGATGCCAGACTCCTTTCAGGTATCATAACTCCTTTGGTAAAGCCTGATGTGCCTGACGTATATGAAAGAATGCAGGTTTCTTCCCTGTCATGCTCCTCAAAGATAAAATTGTTTTTTTCCAGTTTATTTTTTTCGTAATACTGAAAGGCATCGTCAAGTTTGTACCTGGCATCCTCATCTCTGGCAACATGAAGAGAGAAATCTTCCAGAGCAATAATCATTTGAAGATTTTCGTCATTTTCAAAATCAATTTTGTCAATCAGCGACTTAGCCGCGAAAATTATTTTTGCTTCCGAATGATTGATTATGTGATTTGTATTGTTTACATTAAAGTCAGGAAGAATAGGAACAATAACGATTCCTGAAGAAATAGCCGATAGAAATACTGATCCCCAATGCGAAGAATTGCGTCCCCAAACCGCTACTTTATCCCCGCGTTTAAGTCCGGCAATCTGATAAAGAAGGTGCAGGGACTTAATTATTTTTGCAACATCTTTAAATTTAAAGTCCTTGCCCTGATAATCTGAAAACGCGTACCCATCCCAGTTCTGCTGAAAGGAATCGGTGTAAAGCTTTGATAATTTACCTTTTGTCATTTTTTAATATTTATAGTTCGTTCCAATTAGTAAAAATAGACCTAAATATAACTTTTTTGCAATGTAATTGAAAATTAATTGTTATCTAAATATTTAAAGTGGGATATTAAAGAGTAGGATAAAAAGCATTTTTAAAATGTTCAAGTTCGAAATCTTTATCAAAGAAAATAACAGTGATTACATCAAACCGGGTTTCGATATTTATATCATTTTCCAGTATGTAGGCTTCTGCAGCATTAACAAGGTGTTTTATTTTTGTGTTGGTAATGGCTTCCGACGGATGTTCATAGCGAATTCCATTGCGTGATTTTACTTCTACTATTACCAGTTCATTACCGTCAAGAGCTATTATATCCAATTCCAGATGCCCCCTGTACCAATTGGTTTCTAGGATTTTGAATCCTAGTTTCTTCAGATATTGCCGTGCAAGTTCTTCTGCATTATCTCCAATTTCCCGTGTTGAGGTCATAAAATATTAATTAAGTTTTAATGTTACACCCTGTTTTGAAACAGATAATTTCCACGTTTCCCCAAATGCAAGGGCTAAATTTTTTTCTTCGTGTCCGGCCGGGAATCCAAAGCAAACAGGATAATCATATCCGGCCACTGCTTCTGAAATTATTTCATGTATGTTTTTACCAAAAGGTGATTCATTATCCTTCATATCACAAAAATTTCCAAGAACCATTCCGGCGAGATTTGAAAGTTTGCCACTTAGATTCAGTTGGTGCATCATGCGGTCAGCATGATATAAAAATTCATCTATATCTTCTAAAAATAATATTTTTCCTTCGGTATGCAATTCGCAACTAGTTCCATACATGCTGGAAATTACAGATAAGTTTCCTCCTACTAATTCTCCGGTAATCGTACCATTTCGATTGTATTTAGAGGTAGGGATTGAATAAGAAGCTCCCTTGCCTGTAATTAAATTCATTAGTGTCATCAGATTTTCATTTGCATTTCCGTCTTTATCAAAGAAATAGCGTGGCATCACACCATGAATAGTGGCTATTCTTTTGTTGTTCAGGCATGAATGTAAAATGGTAATATCACTGAATCCTATGATCCATTTTGGATTTTTAAGAAATTCTGTATAGTCGAATTTGCTGATTATCCTTACTGTCCCATAACCACCACGTGAACATAGTATAGCCCTCACTTCAGAGTCATCAAGGGCATCCTGCATGTCATGTAGTCGCTGTTTATCAGTGCCGGCATACTGAAAATGGCTAGCAAATACATTATTGCCTAATTCCACATGGTAACCCTGCTTCTCAAACCAATCAACAGCAGGAAGAACATATTTTTCTTTTACTTTTCCGGCTGGTGAGACAATTCTGATCTTGTCACCGGGTTTTATATAAGCAGGTGTTTTCATAGATAAAATTTTGATGGAACGCGGATGACGCAAAATATAGTGATTTTCACGGATAATAAAATTACAAAATTGTAATCGTTTTACCGATATATGGTTTGAATATTTTTCTTATGTCACATTTCAACTATATTTGTGAACTTTATGGGATTATAAATCATTTATCACTAATAATTTCAGTATGAGTGAATTTAAACGTACACTTATAACAACTGCGTTGCCATATGCCAACGGACCAATACATATCGGACACCTTGCGGGTGTTTATGTCCCTGCCGATATTTATGCCAGATACCTCAGGTTAAAAAACGAAGATGTTATTCTGATCGGGGGTTCTGATGAACATGGTGTTCCTATAACATTAAAAGCCAATGAGAAAGGAGTTTCACCACAAGATATAGTCGATAGGTACCATAAAATGATCAAAGAATCATTCGAAAAGCTGGGTATTTCTTTTGATGTATATTCACGCACTACAACAAAGATACATCATGAAACGGCATCAGAATTTTTTAAAACACTCTTGGGAAAGGGTAAGTTTATAGAAAAAATTTCTGAACAGTATTATGATGAAGAAAACAATCAGTTTCTTGCAGACCGTTATATTGTTGGTACTTGTCCCAGGTGTGGCTATGAAAATGCATATGGCGACCAATGTGAAAGTTGCGGTTCTTCTCTCAGCCCTGCTGAATTGATCAATCCTAAATCAATGATAAGTGGTAATAAACCTGTTCTCAAAAATACAAAACACTGGTATTTGCCACTGGATCAGTATGAATCATGGCTCAGGAAATGGATACTTGAAGGGCACAGGGAATGGAAGCCAAATGTGTATGGTCAGTGTAAATCATGGATCGACAGTGGTTTGCAGCCGAGGGCGGTTACGCGTGATCTTGATTGGGGAGTGCCTGTTCCTGTTGATGGTGTTACAGGTAAGGTGCTTTATGTATGGTTTGATGCACCTATCGGATACATTTCAGCAACAAAGGAGTTAACGGACGACTGGGAAAAATACTGGAAGGATAAGCAAACGCGGATGATTCATTTTATAGGGAAGGATAATATTGTTTTTCACTGTATAATTTTTCCATGTATGTTGAAAGCAGAAGGAACATATAATTTACCCGAAAACGTGCCAGCCAATGAATTTCTTAATCTGGAAAATGATAAAATTTCTACTTCACGGAACTGGGCAGTTTGGTTGCATGAATATCTTATAGATTTTCCCGGTAAGGAGGATGTATTGAAATATGTTTTAACTGCCAATGCGCCCGAAACAAAAGATAATGATTTTACATGGAAAGACTTTCAAAACAGGAATAATAATGAATTGGTTGCAGTTCTTGGTAACTTTGTGAATCGAACAATTGTGTTAACTAATAAATATTTCAGGGGAAAAGTGCCTGATAGAGGTGAATTAAGCAGCTATGACAAGACTACTCTAAAAGAGATAAGAAGTATAAAGAAAGAAACTGAAGAAAGTCTAGATCATTTTCGTTTTCGTGAAGCTCAGAAAAATGCAATGGATTTGGCCAGGTTAGGTAATAAATACCTTGCAGATGAGGAACCCTGGAAAATTTTTAAAACTGACCCGGGACGGGTAGAGACGATAATCAATATATGCTTGCAGATTACTGCTAATCTGACAATTGTCATGGAACCTTTCCTTCCCTTCAGTATGGAAAAATTGAGAACATTTTTGAATTTTGAGAAGCAGGATTGGCAAAAACTGGGTAGTCCGGATTTATTAATCCCGGGTCATAAAGTAAATAAACCTGAACTTTTATTTGAAAAAATTGAAGATAAAGTTATAGTAGAACAACTGCAAAAGTTATTGAATATCAAAAAAGCAAATGAGCTGGAAGGGATGACGGCTAAACCTGTTAAAAAGAGTATCGGATTTGAAAAATTCGGCGATATGGATATTCGTGCAGGAACTATTCTGGAGGCTGAAAAAGTTGCCAAGACAAAGAAGTTACTTAGGTTGAAAATTGACACGGGTATTGATAAGCGAACTGTTGTTTCGGGTATTGCAGAATATTATAAGCCGGAAGAGCTTATAGGCAGACAGGTTTCAATTTTGGTAAATCTTGAGCTAAAAAAATTACGTGGCATCGAATCGCATGGTATGATCCTATGCGCTGAGAATTTTGATGGGAACTTATCTATAGTTGCACCTGATCAAAAGGTTAAAAATGGTTCAGAAATTAAATAGTCCGTATAGAAAGTCCGCTGACTGCGTTATGCTTGCCCTCAAAATGGTCATTTACGAATAGTAAACTCACATTTTTCGGTCTGCGCAAGCCTTGTCAGCGAACTTTCTAAACCAGACTCTTGACTTTATAGAAGAATATTAAAGAGTCCGTTTATATAATAATTAATAGAATGATAATTAAAATTATCAGCATGAACAGGATAAACTGATTCCGGACAAACAAACCCAGTAGAATTAATATATCGACTTCGTCATTGCAGGTAGTAAAAAGTTCAATTTCTCCTTTATCCTTAGTTAAAAATCCACCAGATGTGTAAGTAATTATTTCTTCTCCGTTAAATTTCCATGACCAGCGTGACTGCCAGAAGTTATGTATTTCAAGTTCAAAACGTTTCCGGTTGACTATTACGTCAGTCCGTGGATTGAACAAATTGATCATTACCATTCCCAAAAGTGAGTGGTCATTAGCATCATAAATTTCTAATTTTGAAAGGAAAAATTCTCTGTTCAGATCAAAAAGTTTTCCGTTTATCATAGCCTGGGCTTTCGAACTAACCATATTTTCCCATTGGATGGTTCCTATAAGTTCATTTCCCCTCCGTATCTCAAGTTTTGAGCCGAAAATATTTTTTGTCCACCGAAGTTTGTCCATTGACCACTAATTATTAATATTAGGATGCAATTTATGAAAATATTTTTGAAACCTTGATGTTGATCGGCAAGGATTCTATCTTTTTGAAAAGATGGAATTTTTACAACAATCATTTTTATACGAAAACCTTCTGTTCTCCGATATCCAATCTTTAATTAATTTAATTTAATTTTGTAAATGTCAGTATATTAATTTTTCACTATTGTTTGGGTAAAAACAAGAGTTAATCATTTGTTCGGATAACAATATTAATTTTTATATGTCAGAAAAGAGGAATAAACTTTTTAGTGCTTTTAAACCTGTTGCAACAGAGACGTGGGAAGCTAAAATAAATGATGATCTTAAAAGTAAAGATTATGAGAAAACGTTAATATGGAATACTGAAGAAGGATTCAGTGTACGTCCATATTATCGCAGGGAGGATTTGAAAGGATTAGATTATCTCGATGGCATGCCGGGAAAGTTTCCTTTTGTGCGTGGTAATAAAATAAGCGGAAATGACTGGTTCGTCCGTCAGAATATTAAAGTGAAAGATGTCCGTGAGTCCAACAGAAGAGTGCGTAATATTCTTAACCACGGAGTTACTTCACTGGGTTTTTGTTTTGATTGCAGCGATAAGAATATTAAATATGATTTGAGAATTTTGTTAGAAGATATCTGTCTGGAGACTATTGAAATCAATTTTAAATGCGAATGTTTCAATTGTGATTATGCAAGTCCGTTTAAAAAATATTTGTCCGAATGCAATAATGAAAGAAATAATATTGAAGGTTCTGTTGCTATTGATCCCATTGCGACCCTGATATTAAGTGGTAAAATGGAAAAGGATGCATTCATTAAACTTAAGGCTGTTCTGGAGGCTATGATTGATGTTCCTGATTTCAGAATGATCGGGGTACATGGAGAACTGTTTGCTAACAGTGGTGCCTCTATCGTCCAGGAGCTTGCATTTGCACTTGCACAGGGAACAGAATATCTGATAAAGCTCACTGGTTTAGGCATAGGAATTGATGATGTTGCAAAAAATATAAAATTTAATTTTGGAGTTGGTGGTAATTATTTTATGGAGATAGCAAAACTAAGAGCTGCACGTCTTCTTTGGGCTAATATTGTTAAAGGATTTAATCCTGAAGATGAAAAATCAGCACGGATGATCATTCATAGCCGTACCAATTCTTATAATAAGACTTTATATGATCCATATGTGAATATGCTGCGAACTCAAACTGAGGCTATGTCCGCCGCCCTTGGCTCTGCCGATTCAATTACTGTGGAACCTTTCAATTTCGTTTACGGCGAAACAAATGAATTTTCGGAAAGGATTGCACGCAATCAACAAATTTTGTTGAAAGAGGAATCGCATTTTGATAAAGTTGTTGATCCGGGCGCAGGTTCTTGGTATATTGAAAATCTTACTGCCTCAATAGCTGAACATGCATGGAATATTTTTCTTAAAATCAGTGATATGGGAGGTTTTGTCAAAGCTTTTTATAAAGGTTTTATTCAGGATGAAATAAGAGCGGTAGCTGACCGGCGTATGTATAATTTTGCAACAGGTCGGGAAAGCATTATGGGAGTGACTTCTTTTCCTGACTTTCATGAGCAAAAGGGAAAAGAATTGAACAGGTCATATTTTTTCCCTGTTGATTTGACTCAAAGCGATTCATATGCGGAGACATTAAAATTATATCGTGCAGCCCAGCCTTTTGAGGTACTTCGCTACAAAACGGATATATATTCTTTGAATAATAAAAGACCCGTTGTATTTATTTTGACTATTGGAAATTTGTCACTTCGAAGGGCAAGAGCACAATTTAGTTGTAATTTTTTTGCTATAGCCGGATTTGAGGTAATTGATAATATTGGTTTTGCATCAGTAGAACAAGGGATTGCTGCAGCCAAAGCGAAAAATGCTGATTTTGTGGTTGTCTGCTCTTCTGATGAGGATTATGTGATAATAGCGCCGGCAGTTGCCGGGTTAATTGACAATGAAATTCTTGTCGTAGCAGGTAATCCTGTTTGCAGGCCGCAGCTTGAGGATAAGGGGATATCAAATTTTATTCATAGTAAAAGTAATATCCTTGAGGAGTTGAAAAAATATCAAAATATGGTTATTAGTGAAAAATATAAGTTATGATACCGGACTTTCATAAAATAAATATCAAGTCAGCTACTTCCCGAAAGAATATTTTTACCCGGAAGGAAGAAAATAATGTTAAGAAAGACTGGCTGACACCTGAGCAGATACCGGTAAAACCTGTTTATACACATGATGACCTGGAGGGTATGGAGCATTTGGATTATGCTGCGGGATTTCCACCTTTTCTTCGTGGTCCTTATTCTACAATGTATGTAATGCAGCCATGGACAATCAGACAATATGCCGGATTTTCAACAGCCGAAGAGTCAAATGTTTTTTACCGCCGTAATCTGGCAGCAGGTCAGAAAGGACTTTCAGTTGCCTTTGATCTTGCTACCCACAGGGGGTACGATTCCGATCATCCTCGCGTAACTGGGGATGTTGGGAAGGCCGGGGTTGCTATCGATTCTGTTCTTGATATGAAAATTCTTTTCGATGAAATTCCCCTTGATAAAATGTCTGTTTCCATGACGATGAATGGGGCAGTTCTTCCCATTATGGCCTTTTACATTGTAACTGCACTTGAACAGGGTGTTTCACCAGAACAGCTTTCCGGCACTATACAGAACGATATTCTTAAAGAGTTTATGGTTAGGAATACCTATATTTATCCTCCGGAATTTTCAATGAGGATCATTGCTGATATATTCAAATATACTTCGCAACATATGCCAAGGTTTAATTCTATTTCTATTTCAGGATATCATATGCAGGAAGCAGGTGCTACAGCAGATTTAGAGATGGCCTATACTTTGGCTGACGGATTGGATTACCTT
Organism: uncultured Prolixibacteraceae bacterium; assembly: GCA_964611525.1. Classification (GTDB taxonomy): domain Bacteria; phylum Bacteroidota; class Bacteroidia; order Bacteroidales; family Prolixibacteraceae; genus JAAYJR01. The sequence goes on along the minus strand of CAZTAL010000020.1, from coordinate 34,981 downwards.
CGCGCGGGAATAAATGCCGGTCTTGCTATTGACGAGTTTGCACCACGATTATCTTTTTTTTGGGGAATAGGTATGAACCATTTTATGGAAATTGCCAAAATGCGTGCAGCCCGGATGCTCTGGGCGAAGATAGTTAAAAAGTATAATCCGGTAAATCCTAAGTCCATGGCATTACGCACCCATTCGCAAACATCAGGTTGGTCATTAACTGAACAGGATCCTTTTAATAATGTGGGGCGGACTGCTATAGAAGCAATGGCTGCAGTATTGGGTCATACCCAGAGTTTACATACTAATGCACTGGATGAAGCAATCGCTTTGCCATCTGATTTTTCTGCCCGTATTGCACGAAATACCCAGCTATATATGCAGATGGAAACCGAAATTTGCCGGTCGCTTGATCCCTGGGCGGGTTCATATTTTGTTGAATCGCTGACAGGAGAGCTGGCACATAAATCATGGTCACTGATTGAGGAAGTGGAAAAACTTGGCGGTATGGTAAAGGCTATTGAAACAGGAATTCCAAAAATTCGTATTGAAAAAGCGGCAGCACGTGCTCAGGGGAAAATAGACAGCAGTGTACAAACAATTGTGGGGATAAATAAGTACCGGCTTGATAAAGAAAATCCTATTAATATTATGGATATTGATAATACTTCTGTCCGGTTATCCCAGATTGAAAGGTTAAAGGAGTTACGCAGAGAAAGGAATGAGTCAGAGGTCGAGGCAGCTTTAAATGCCATTACTAAATCGGTTGAAACGGGTGTTGGTAATTTATTGGAATTAGCTGTGGAAGCAGCCAAGAGAAAGGCATCCCTCGGGGAGATTACAATGGCTTGTGAAAAAGTGGCAGGAAGATATAAATCAGAAATTAGAACAATAGAAGGAGTGTACAGATCAGAAGCAAAAAATAAATCTGAGTTCCGGGAAGTCCGGGATCTTGTGAAGCAGTTTGTTGGGCTGGAGGGCCGCCAGCCACGTATTATGATAGTAAAAATGGGCCAGGACGGACATGATCGTGGGGCTAAGGTGGTGGCCACGGCTTATGCTGATTTGGGCTTTGATGTAGATATAGGTCCCCTTTTTCAAACTCCCGAAGAAGCAGCCAGACAAGCATCTGAAAACGATGTTCATGTGCTTGGCGTTTCTTCCCTTGCAGCAGGTCATAAAATTTTGGTGCCGGCAGTTATTAATGAATTAAAGACGTTGGGACGCGATGATATTATGGTTATTGTTGGTGGTGTAATACCGGCACAGGATTATAAGTTTCTTTATGATTCTGGAGTTGTAGCCATATTCGGACCGGGAACCAGGATTACTGCTGCAGCAAAAAAAATTTTAGAACTCTTGATCAAAGCTTATAGTAGTTGACGGCCTGTTTCCAAATATAACCTTTTGAAAAGAGTGAAAGATAGTGGGGGAAATTATTATGCTGGCAAAGGGAAATTTATAGACTAAAATCCTCAAGGAATATGGTTAAAAGAATTATGATCATAACCAGCAGGAACATCATAATGAAAAAACCTATTACTCCAATTTGAAAACCTTTTTTAATTTTTTCTTTTCTTTCGCCTGAAACCAGATACTCAATGGAATCGACAAGATTTTGAGGAGCTTTGTCATTTTTTACGATATAATCCGCAGCTCCCATTTTCATGATGTTTACTGCTACCTGAACATCATTCTGTCCACTTAAGAATATAAAATCGATCTCAGGGTGCTCAGATTTAACTCTTTTCATTAGTTCTAGTCCGGTAATTCCTTCAAAAGAATAATCAAGAATAATAATATTGGGTTTTAAATGAATTTGTTTAAGACATTCTTCACCCGTCTTAAAAGTTTTTAGATTTTTGTAATTTTTAGATTTTAGGTAACCGACAATCAGATCTCTGAATACAATACTGTCTTGTACAATAAAAATAAGTAGTTTTTTTACATTTTGCATAATGTCCCCATTTTAAAAAGTTATGTATAAAATTACCACAAATTTTTTCGGAAATCAAGTTACACTGAAAAGTTTATGATAATTGAAGAAAACTTTTTTTATTTTAAGGGGTTTACATAGATTCCGGTCCGAATCCCCCGGGTCTAAACATATTATTTTCTTGTTGCACTGGCCCCTGACGTTGTTCACGTTTCTCCCTGGCCTTTTCTTCTGCCTCTTTTCGCTTTCGTTCTTCCAGTTCCTTATCTCTTATATCTTTTGTAAATGTCGGATCAGGTTTTAAATCCCAGTTAATATTATTAACCCAGTTGGAACGTACTTTTATTACTTCATTAATATAAGCCACTCTTTCGGGCTGGTATTTATCCTGATAACTGCCGGTGTCCCATTTGCCATTTTCATTATTGTCGTATATAACTTTCACTTTATATTTATCCGGAGCGAGGTAATCGAAAACTATCTTTTTATTATTCGTTATGGTTTTTCGATTGACCACATTTTCTTCATCAGTGTTTTCAAGCAGTTGGACAATTACAGGAGTTTTTACGCCAGTTATATTTATATTGATCTCTCCGTAATAGTCTTCTTCCTGTGTTTCAAAATTTTTTGTAAGTTTTTTACTTGTAATACCGTAAATATTTTCACAGGCTGCCGAATCAATCTCAAGAGTATATAACATCTCTGGTTCCCACTGTACCGATATATGATAAGTACGATGCATAGCAGTGTCCTTGACAAAATCAAAATCAATTGGTGTTTTAAGAGTATCCTTTGTTAGGAAAACCAGTATCCCTGAATCATCTATATTTTTCAGAGGCTGTGGAGAGGTTAAAATAATGTCCTTGTTTAAGTCAAATGATGAAGAAGATAAATTTGTGATCCATTCAAATTGTGGAACAGGTGGTGGTCCTTCATTGTCCTCTTTACGGGATTTTCTCTTTTGTTTGGGATCATCTTTTTTGTCTGAAAAATTCAATTCGAGTGTATCTTTATGTAAGTAGAGAATATTTGTTGAATCAAGTTGTAAATATGATAATTCCATTAGTAAGGTATCCATATTGGCTATAGTAGTATCGGCAAGCCATACGGTCAGGGAATCATATTCCTGGTCAGGTTCAATAAGATACCAATCGCTTGTTTCCTTATTTAATAATTTAATGTCGAAAGAATCTTTTACAGGTTCATTAAATGCAAATGTGCATTTATACCTTGTGTCTCTTCTTGATGTGCTAAGATATTGAGTAAAAATATCTTCGGTAAATTGTCGCAGGTATATGGAGCCGGGATAAAAGTGTGTATGGCCGGCAATTAGGATGGAATCCACACCTTTCGATAATGTATCTAATTCTTCGTGAAATTCAGCATAAGCGCCTATAACAGAATCATAAAAAGCGATTTTTTCTGCACCTTCGTTATATAGTAAGTCGTTATTTACATCATTTACAGAAAAAATGTGATACTCGTCTTTTTTTATGTTATCTATCAGAAAAATTCCTTTTTCATTGGTCTTTGCTATATAATCGGGCCTTTTAGAATAAACAGTTGAGTCATGTAAATTATTATGAAGCATTACAAGGGTATTTTCAACAGGTTCCAGATTAAACGCGTTGATTATTTTGCCCGCTACACGCAGTGAATCATATGTATTTCCCGTGCTGAATGAAAAACGGAGATTTTCGTATGGATTTTTTTCATTATTATCTACTACAGAATTTTTAAAATCCAAAGAATAAGTGGTGCTGTCGAGCAACTCTTCATTGAATCGGATAATAAGGGTTTTTGACTTAGTGAGAATGGTAGGACGTTTTTTCAACGGAGGCGATACTACAAGTTTTTCCGAAATCTCATCAGGGATGATAAATTCATTGAATGTGATATTCACTTCATCTTCTTTATAGTTGAGTGCCTTAAAATCAGGTCGCGTAGATACAATAATCGGAGGAATAGTATCACGGGGTCCGCCGGTAGGCATGCCCTGGTTGGCACATGATGAAGCAAATGCTAACCATATGGAAACTGCTACAATCAAATAGGGTATTTTATTTATGATCTTCATTATTTTTTATAATGACCTACAAACATACAAATTCCTCTTATTAAAAAGTGTTATGTATTGTTAATAAAAGGCATATTTGAGACTACTTCGGGAAAAGTGTAAAGAGAAGAAAATGTTATTGAGAACAAAGGAATTCAAGAATACAAAAAATTGAATATCAATATATTAAATCAAAAATTTTACTAATTGTCTTTAAGATTTGATGATAATATATACTAATCGGAGCGAATTCATCTTTCGAAAATGATATTTTAAATAATATATTTCAATAAGTTAGAATAAATAATTATCTTTTCAGCAATAAAAAATTTTGATATGGCTGGAAAGAAAAAGAAACGCAAGCAACTCAGGAAGTCTGTGATATATAATAAGAAGAAACTTAAAAATGTAATCCTTTCGGTGTTGTATGAAGAACCGGGAAAGACTATAAATTATAAACAAATTTCTGCTTTGCTGGGTATAAAGGATCCTAAAAGTAGGAGTTTAGTTAACATTGCACTTCAGGAACTGAAAGACGATGATTACTTGGAGCAGGTTTCGAGAGGCAGTTACAGAATAGTAGCCAAAACAGCTTCTGTATGTGGAATCGTTGAGTTACAGCCTCAGGGTTTTGCTTATATAAACAGTGATGAATTTGACCGTCCTGTTTTAGTTTCATCGCGCAATTTGAATCATGCTATGGAAGGAGATAAGGTACGGGTATCTTTGTATGCCCGAAGAAAGAAGCATGATCTGGAAGGAGAAGTGACAGAAATTATAGAACGGGCTAAGACACATTTTGTCGGGACAGTTGAAATATCCCGTAATTATGCTTTTTTAGTACCTTCAGGTAAAGTTGGATTTGATATTTTTATTCCTTTGGGAAAACTTAAAGGAGTCAAAGATGGACAAAAAGCAATTGCCGAGATTACTGAATGGCCGCCAAAGGCACGTAATCCTGTGGGACACATATTAAAAGTTTTGGGTGATGCCGGGGATAATGAAGCTGAAATGCATGCGATTCTTGCGGAGTATGAATTGCCTGTTGATTTTCCGGGGAATGTGGAACGGGCTGCAAAAAAAATCGGATTTAATATACCAGAGAGAGAGTATAAAAATCGCCGTGATTTTACCGAAATAAATACTTTTACAATTGATCCTGAAGATGCAAAGGATTTTGACGATGCTCTTTCTTTACGTAGGCTGGAAAATGGAAACTGGGAGGTAGGTATTCATATTGCAGATGTTACATATTATGTGATGCCCAATACATTAATTGATGCAGAGGCACAAAATCGCGGCACCTCCGTTTATCTTGTTGACAGAGTTATTCCTATGTTGCCTGAAAGATTATCAAACGGAGTTTGTTCATTGCGTCCTCATGAAGACAAACTTTGTTTTTCAGCAGTTTTTGAACTTGATAGTTCCGTCAAGTTGATAAATGAATGGTTTGGAAAAACAGTTATAAATTCAAATAGGCGTTTCTCTTATGATGAAGCTCAGAAAATAATTGAAAAAGGCAAGGGGGAATTTGCCGAAGAGCTTCTGATATTAAGTGATCTTGCAGGAAAACTTAAAGAAGAACGGTTCAATGAAGGATCAATTGCCTTTAACCGGATTGAGATCAATTTTAAACTGGGAGAAAAAGGTGAGCCGCTTTCAGTTTATTTTAAGGAAGCAAAAGAAGCAAATATTCTTATTGAAGAGTTCATGCTTCTTGCCAACAGAAGAGTTGCCCAGTATATTGGCAATTCGGGTAAACAAAAAAAACCTAAAACTTTTGTTTACCGTATCCATGATAAACCTGATGCAGATAAGCTTGAATCATTTAATTCTTTTATACATCGTTTTGGTTATGGCATACAGCTTTCTTCTCCCGGGGAAATCTCTAATTCAATAAACCGTTTAATGCAAAATGTGAAGGGTAGGAAAGAGCAAAATGTTGTAGAAACATTGGCTATCAGATCAATGGCTAAAGCTGAATATTCTACAATAAATATAGGACATTATGGGTTGTCTTTTGATTATTACACTCATTTTACTTCTCCTATCCGCCGCTATCCGGATATAATGGTTCACCGTCTTCTTGAAAGATATTTGAATGGCGGCAAATCTGCCAACAGAAATAAATTTGAAGATTTTTGCAGGCATTCTACCGATATGGAAATACGGGCAGCTAATGCCGAGAGGTCTTCTGTTAAATATAAGCAGGTTGAATTTATGCAGGATCATCTGGGTGAAATATATCCGGGTGTTATCTCCGGTGTAACTGATTGGGGTATTTATGTTGAACTTGAAAATAAAATTGAAGGCATGATTCCTATTCGTGACCTTGATGATGACTTTTATATCCTTGATGAAAAAAATTATGCCCTTATAGGCCAGCATTATAATAAAAGATATCAGCTTGGTGATGAATTGAAGGTAGAAATATGGAAAACCAGCTTGGAAAGGAAGCAGATAGATTTCAAACTTGCATAAATAATTTTTTGATCGTCGAATAAAATAATTTTTTATTTGTCTGTTGATAAGCCTTGTTAATAGTCATATTTATCTTCGTCTGTTAAAGTAAAAAGTTCAATAAATTTTAATGGGTTAAATAAATAATTATATTTGTTTACTTTTTATACAAAACTAAACGGAAAAAGATGCAAACTAATACTGACAATGGTAGCAAAAGGGATTTTAACCGGGAGAACATACTTAAGACAGCAAGGGAGATATTTAGTAAATACGGTTACAAAAAGACTACTCTTGATGACATTGCAAATGCGGTAAGAAAGGGAAAAAGTTCTCTTTATTATTATTTTGAAAGTAAAGAAGACCTTTTTCAGGCTGTTATTATGAAAGAAGTTGAGATATTAGGTAAAGAACTGGAAATTGTGATTAACCGGAATACAGATCCGGTTGATAAATTGCGGGACTATATAATGACAAAATTGACTACTTTCCGTAGTCTTGCCAATTTTTACCATGCGATCGAAAATGATGTTACCGCTGTTGGTTTTATTGAGGATATAAAACATCGCTACGAACAGGACGAAATACGGATGATAAAAAGAATACTGATCGAAGGTGTACGCAAAAATGAATTTGAAATTTACGATTTTAATCTGGCAGCAATTGGCATAACTACTGCTATTAAAGGTCTTGAAATGCCATTGTCGGCTGGAAACTACGGAGAAGTAAACCTCAGTCGAAGTGTTGATACAATTTTAAAGATTATGTGTTATGGGATAATGAAGAGATAAGTTAAAAAAATAAAAAGAGAATCAGCTTTTTTGATCCCCTTTACTTTTAACAATTTAATAATCATCCTAATAATTAAGCTGTATTCTTAAGAAATTTAAGTGTGTCATTTACACTACCCAAGTTAAGTAATTCCTCGTCTCGAACCGAAATGTCAAAAATTCCTTCTAGGTAAAATGTGAATATCTTCCAGTCTACAGAATCAAAGTGCAAATCCCTTTTGTAATAAGCATTTGGTTGAATATCATTTTTTTGTACCCCTGTTTTTCGTAAGACGCGATAAAGATTTCTTCTTATTCTTTTATCTTCCATAATTGCCATCATTTTATAACTATTGTTTATTGCATTTTGTGAAAAACTGAACAAACGAATTTAAGGGTCAAATATATGAATTATCTATAAATATCTTATTCTGTTTAACAGAAATTAACTTAAAATTTACATGTTTAAAATTTTATAATTATTTAAAAATAAGCTAATTAAAAATTTGAGAATTATATTTAACATTTGAGGTGTATAGTCGGTCAGAGTACTGTTATCATGTGTACTTATGCGATTATTTGTAAAATTATTACAAAGGTAAGAAGAGAGGATAATAATATTTCACCCCAGAGCCGGTTTTTAAGATAAAAAAGATAGTCGGATAATAGGAAGGTTACAGGAATCGCAATTATTATAAGCATTTCTTGGGAGGAGCCTGGCATGAATAGAATTCCTGCAACTGAACTAAGAAATATCAGAAAAAATATGGTAAAAAATTTGCGGGTACTGACTTTTTTAATATCAAACTGACTTATGATTTTTATGCTTCCCAGCAAGACGAGTAATGTGAGGAATCCGAGAAACAGTTGTAAAGATATATTTCCCTGTAGTTTGTTATTTATATTAAATATGTTATACTCATAAGTTTTGATTAATTCCAAAAATTGATCATTTACGATAGTGTAGCTAAATGCAAAAAAGAAAGGCAACAGGAATCCGATTATTATAAGCAAATAATTACGCCAACACTTATCTCTTGCCATAATTCCGATACCAATAAAAAAGGCAGGAAGTAAGATGAGGATGTTAAAGTAAAATAAAGCGGCAACAGCAAGCAGAAAACCGGTATCGAAAGCTGCAGAATAGGGTTTTGATTTATTTAAACCATTGAAAAGACGGTATAATGATATCAGTAAAAATATCGTTGCAATATAAACCGGATGAAGTGAATGTATTCCTGTCAGACCTCCTGTAATAATAATGAAGATAAAAGAAGGAAGAAAAGTTCTTGAGCTTATTATATTATAATTGCTGTTGATCTGTTGAATAAGAAAGGCTAAAAAAAGAATAACTACAAGGCCTGCCAAACTTTGAATAAATGATGAATCCTTTAACAAATGATCGATTATTTTGTAGAGAAGGTTTTCTGATTCCCCGCGATTATAAGGATATATCAAAGGATCGCAAAGGCTATCTGACCAAGAAATAATTCCCAGTAATAAAACCAGAAAATAGTTAGAAATACGGTTTGATTTTAATACTTTAAGTATCATTTTACAGGTCGAAACCTAAATCTTTTCGATAGTATTTTTTTTCGAACCGGATAATTTCTGCATTTTTATATGAAATATTTAGTGCTTCTTTTATGTTTTCACCCAATGAGCTTACTGCTATTACTCTACCGCCGTTAGTCATAAGATGGTTACCGATTTTTTTGGTGCCGGCATGAAATATTGTGCTGTTTTTTACTTTATTAATTCCGGTAATAATTTTTCCCTTTTCGTATTGTTCCGGATATCCGCCGGAAACCAGCATTACTGTAACCCCAGTTTTTTTATCGATTTCAATTATTTTATTCTTCAGGGTTCTGTTGACCGCACCTTCAAGCAGATCGACAAAATCTGATTTAATCCGTGGTAAAGTAACTTCTGCCTCGGGGTCTCCGAGCCGCACATTATATTCAATAACAAAAGGATTATTATTTACGTTAATAAGCCCAAAAAATATGAATCCGGTATAATCTATTTTTTCTGTTTTAAGTCCGTTAATAGTAGGTCTTATAATTCGTTTTTCTACTTTCTCCATGAATTCGCTATCAGCAAATGGAACAGGAGAAATAGCCCCCATTCCTCCTGTATTGAGTCCGGTATCACCCTCACCGATCCTTTTATAATCTTTAGCTTCAGGTAGAATTTTGTAGTCCTTGCCATCTGTAATTATAAATACAGAAATTTCAACTCCGCTAAGGTATTCTTCCAGTACAACTTTTCTGCTAGCTTTTCCAAATTTTCCTTCGAGCATTTCGTTCAAAGTATCTTCAGCTTTTTTAAGTGTTTTAACTATTAATACTCCTTTGCCGCCAGCGAGTCCGTCAGCTTTAAGCACATAAGGACTTTTCAGAGATTTGAGGAACCGGAGGCCTTCATTTATATTATTTTTAGTAACAGATAAATGTTTAGCGGTGGGAATGTTATGGCGAAACATAAATTCTTTTGCAAACTCTTTGCTGCCTTCCAGTTTTGCCCCTGCTTTAGCAGGCCCTATCACTTTTAAGGATTTGAGTTTTGGATCGGCAGAGAGAAAGTCATTAATGCCTTCGACCAAAGGCACTTCCGGGCCAACAACAACCATGTCTATATGGTTATCCAATACAGACTGTCTCACCTCATCAAAATTATTTACATTTAAGTCAATATTTGTACCCAGATTGGCGGTACCGGGATTACCGGGAGCAAAATATAATGAAAGGGCACGGCTACTCTGTTTTATTTTCCATCCTATAGCATGTTCCCTTCCACCGGAGCCTATTACTAAAATATTCATTCGTTTAAAATTTTATAATGAATTATACTTTTCCAGATGTAATTTCATGGCTTCACTTATTTTTTGTGCTATTTCAGTATCGTTGTTTGTCCGTGCGGTCCTCTCCATTTTCTGAAGGTAAAAAAGGTTTCTCTGAATTTCTTCGTTGACAGCTTGGGTCTTAAGAAATCTGGGATCAAGAGAAAGAAAATAGTTTAGTTCGTCGCTGAAAATAGTGAGGGCTTCTTCAAGAATTTGTTTCCCCTTATCATTAGCGCCGGCAGTGTAATAATTATCAACCAATTCCAAAGCAAAGTATTCATATTGTACTTTATAATTGGGTACCAGTTCGAAACAACGATCAAGAACAGAAATGGCTGAATCCTTCTTCCCTTCTTTATTCAGTGCTGATGCCAGCCGGTTAAAGCTGTTGCGAATATTTGTCATCATTCGCATATTGTTTTCATCAATATAAACATCAGGATCATTCATATTACCATATTTAAATTTATTCATTAAGTTATCGTACATCAAATTTGTTTCAACGGTTCCATGTGAAAGCCTGTCAGCAGCACTTTCACCCTTAATTGGAACTAGTCTGTATCCAAATCCTTCTACCTGAAAATAATCCTGAAGATTCATGTATTTGTTTCTGCCTACCGTAATTGCCCAGTATATAGGCCTTTCCCAATTGTTGGTGGCAAGCAGATCCAGAATCATCATTTCATCCTTTGGCAGATAATTTTTGGCTGACATGTCTATCCTGATAGAGTCGACTATTTTATCGTAATCTTCCTGACTGACAACTTTCTTTTGGATCACAGTATTTTTGTCTATCTTCAGGTTGAGTATTTTTTTAGGTAGGTATGCAGCATTTTCTGCCTGTTGAAGTTTGGTTGCAGGGTTATCGTCAGCAATAAATTCAACTGCTTCCCTTAATCCAATTGAATTTCTTGTGATCCTGGGACTATCCATAAGATAAACTACGTCACGGGTTCCCTGACGGTATTTATTAGGTTCCATAGAAAAGGGTACGGGATCCGATTCATAGGCTTTCCGTCGCATTTGATTAATGTACCAGTCAGTTTGCAGGTAGCTGAGATTACAAACCCTGACATCCGTGCGTACACCTTCTACTTCCTGGTTATACCATAAGGGGAAGGTATCATTGTCGCCATTAGTAAAAATAATACCGTTAGGCTGACAAGTTTTAAGGTAATTAGCGCCTAGGTCACGGGCAGTATATCTTCCGGAGCGGTCGTGATCGTCCAAGTTTTCGTTGGCCATAATTCCGGGGACAAGCACTAATGATGCAATTCCGGAAATTATAGTTGCGATATTCTGGTTGATATATTTTTTAAGGGTATCAATAATAGCAAGTGTTCCGAGTCCGATCCAGATTGTAAAAGCGTAAAAAGAACCTGCATATGCATAGTCCCTTTCGCGTGGTTGATGAGGGTATTGATTGAGATATATAACTATTGCCAGTCCGGTCATGAAAAATAACAGGGAAACAACCCATAATCCCCTTTTCCCCTCATTTCCTTTATTATATTGATAGAAAATTCCCAGTAGTCCCAATAATAATGGAAGTAAATAATAAGTATTACGGGCTTTGTTGCCGGCAAACCTTTCCGGCAGGTGGTCCTGATCGCCCAGTCGCCATTCGTCGATAAATTTAATTCCGCTAAGCCAGTTTCCGTCAAGTATACTTCCATGTCCCTGTATATCATTCTGACGTCCTGCAAAGTTCCACATAAAATAACGGAAATACATATGTCCCACCTGGTAGCGGAAGAAAAAATGCAAATTCTCAATGAAAGTGGGTTTGACAATTATTTCATTATTACCACTTTCGTTGCGGTGACTTATTCTGGTTCCCTGTATTTTTCCCCATTGTTTGTAATCTTCTTCGTGAACAGGGTCCATATTACTCCACATCCTTGGAAAAATCGTTTTGAATCGTTCATCGTAGTTGGGGCTTGGTTTATAATCGGTAATAACATATTTATTTTCTATTTGGGAGTAGATAGCTTTTCCTTCAGAATAACGCTCACCGGGAGCAAGAGGAGAATTATAATATTGTCCGTAAACCAGAGGCCTCTCTCCATATTGTTCCCGGTTGAGGTAGCTCAGCAGGGCAAATACATTATTAGGACTATTTTGATCCATTGGCGGCTTGGCTTCGGAACGTATCATGATCAGGGCAAAGGAGGAATATCCTATTAATATTGCAGTAAGAGCTGCAAGTACCGTATTCCAGAATACTAACTTCTTCTTTCTGGTGTAATTAATTCCGTAAGCAATAGCACCTATTATGAGAGCTATATAAAAAATAACACCTGAGTTAAATGGTAGTCCGAAAGAATTAACGAATAATAATTCAAACCATGAAGCAATAGTAACTATTCCCGGAATAATTCCCCACATAATTATAGCAAGCAGAATGAATGATACTGCCAAAGCGCCTATTAATCCCCGGCTGCTGGGTTTATATTCCTTATAATAATAAACCAATACAATTGCTGGAATAGCCAACAGGTTAAGGAGGTGGACACCGATAGACAGTCCGATTATATATGCTATAAATATAAGCCATCTGTTAGCATATGGTCTGTCGGCTATATTTTCCCATTTGAGGATAGCCCAGAAGACTATAGCAGTAAGCAGTGATGAAAATGCATATACTTCTCCTTCTACAGCAGAAAACCAAAAAGTATCAGAGAAAGTATAAGCAAGTGATCCTATAATACCGGCAGTCATTATAGAAAATGTATCAGAAGTTTTAACTTCTTCCTTATTGCTGCTTAGTAATTTTTTTGCAAGGTGAGTTATTGTCCAGAACAGGAACATGATAGTAAAAGCACTTGCCAGCGCTGACATAGCATTTATCATCAATGCCGCGTTTTCGGCAGTACTAAAAAGTGTGAAAAATCTGCCAATGATCATAAATATTGGTGCTCCGGGTGGATGTCCCACTTCCAGCTTATAAGATGTGGTTATAAATTCTCCGCAATCCCAGAAACTGGTTGTTGGTTCAATAGTCATTAAATAAACTACGGCTGCAATCAGGAAGACTAACCAGCCCAGTGACCTGTTTATAAGATTATATTTATTCATTCGTTTAAAATTTTATAATTACTTTGCTATTAATTAAAAATTAGAGAACGAATGTAATTGTTCCGCTCTCGCTCATTTTTTCCCCAAAAGATCAGGCTTGTTTAATGTATATTAATTTCAGTTTTACTTTTCTAAATAAATTTTTTTTAATAAAAAGATCATGTTCTTTTCATAAGAACAGGTTTTAATTGCGAATATAGTTGTTTTAGATCAATCTGAAATAGCAGAAATGAATTTAAATATTTCATTACCTGAAAATCTGTAACAATTCTCTATTACACACCACTATTGGAAGTGCTTATTTAAAAGTTTTTCAAGATAGTACAATTATTCATGACCCTGTTTTCTCCTTTTTTATGAAAATATTGTACGTGTGTTGGTTGATAAATTTAATATCAGTTGGTATATGTCAGATATAAAGTGTTCATGGGGCAAAGTAAACATGATTTTAAATATTAAATTTTAAAGAATTAATTGATAGTTACTATGTTATTTTTGCAGTCATGTTACTTAAATGGTACTTTTGTATGAAATGATACATTAGTTGTTGCTCACTCAGGAGCACAGGTTATATTTTCGTAAGTATTATTTGTTACTTTTAAAAGTAATAATCAAAGCGATATAAGGGATTAATTTTAATTTATAAATAAAAAATATATTATGAAAAAAATAGCTGATGTTGTTAAGCCGGGTGTTGTTACGGGGTCCGACTTGCAATATATTTTTAAAGTAGCTCAGGCAAATAAGTTTGCCCTCCCAGCGGTAAATGTAGTAGGATCTTCATCCATTAATGCAGTATTGGAAGCAGCTAAATTGGCCAATGCTCCTGTTATTATACAATTTTCTAACGGTGGAGCTGCATTTAATGCGGGCAAAGGATTAAAATTAGAAGGTTATGACGCTGCTGTTTTGGGTGCGATAGCCGGTGCAAAACATATACACACACTGGCAGAAGCTTATGGAGTACGTGTTATACTTCACACTGACCATGCTGCAAAAAAACTTTTACCTTGGATTGATGGTATGCTTGATGCCGGTGAAAAGTATTATGCCGAAACAGGGAAACCGCTTTACAGTTCTCATATGCTTGACTTGTCGGCAGAACCTCTGGAGGAGAATATACAAATAAGTAAAAATTATCTGGAGAGGATGAGTAAGATAGATATGACCCTGGAAATTGAGCTTGGCGTAACAGGAGGCGAAGAGGATGGTGTTGATAATACCGGTGTTGATAGTTCACGCCTGTATACCCAGCCCGAAGAGGTTTGCTATGCTTATGAAGAGCTGAACAAGGTGAGCCCTAATTTTACTATTGCAGCTTCCTTTGGTAATGTTCATGGAGTATATAAGCCTGGTAATGTTAAACTTCAGCCTGTTATTTTGAAAAAATCACAGGAATATATAAAAAATAAATTGGGATTAGATGATGACTATCCTGTTGATTTTGTGTTCCACGGAGGTTCAGGTTCTTCCCAGGAGGAAATTCGTGAGGCAATAGATTACGGCATTATCAAGATGAATATAGATACCGATACACAGTGGGCATTCTGGGATGGAGTTCGTGCTTACGAAGCTGAGAAACATGATTATCTGCAATCTCAAATTGGTAATCCCGAAGGGCCTGACAAACCCAATAAAAAATTATATGACCCGCGTGTCTGGCTGCGCAAAGGGGAAGAGTCAATGGTTGCACGTCTTCAGAAGGCATTTGAAGATTTGAATGCAATTAACAGCCTTTGATATAAAGTAAATGAGCTAATCAGTCCGTTTATAAAGTCCGCTGACTACGTTATGTTTATTTTAAAAAATCACCCGGTAAATATTGATATTACAGGGTGATTTTTTTATTTACTTAATTCTTTTACCCTTATATTTCTGAATTTCAGTTCGGAACCATGACCTAAAAATCTAAAAGGAAAATGAAAATTTATTTAAGACATAGTTAATGAAATGTTGAAAAAATTCATTCGTCTAATTAGATAATAAATATTACATTATTTTATCTTTAGAGTAATATTGGAAAGATAAAAATAATAATTATGAAAAATATTCCTGTTTTGGCCGTATCCGGTCAGTCCCTTGCAGAGACATATGAAAAAGCTCTTATAAGCTTATATAGAAATGGTACACGTTTTAAAACTCAGTATGACAAGCCGGGTGATCCGTTAAGTATCGATTGCACATTGAACATGACTGTTTTGGAGCCCGAAAGTGATCCTATGATCCATATGGCATTTCCCGGCGGAATTGAAGATTTAAAGGAATATGTTCTTGAATTAAAAGGTTTCAAAGATCATTGGGTAAAAAATATTAATGATGATAGCGATACGCGGTGGGAATATACTTATCACGGCAGGTTGAAAAATTATGGAGTTTGGAAAGAACTTACTGATGAGGGATCTACAATGGACGGCCCTTTTAAAGTTGATCAGATTGAAAGTGTCATAAGTAAACTTTCCGCCCAGCCTTTTACGCGGCAGGCGCAGATGATCACATGGATGCCTAATCTGGATAATTCATGTTACGATCCGCCCTGTTTGCAATCTTTGTGGTACCGTATACTGGAAGATGAGCAGGGAATATATTGGTTGAATTGCAATATTCGTTTCCGGAGCAACGATGCATGGGGTGCCAGTTTTATGAATATGTTTGGTTTTATTCAATTCAATAAAGAAATAATTGCTTCGGGTGTTAGTGAGAAAACAGGAAGGGAGGTCAGACTTGGACGATTAAACTGGCAGGCTGATTCATATCATATTTATGGAAAAGATATTAAAATAGCAAAGGAAAGGTTATTTGACCGCCTTGAAGATATGCCTTTCACAGAACGTACTATGCCGTTTAACGATCCTTTTATCCGCGATATGTACGAACAGGCAGAGCCGTCTATTCTTAAGAAAATTCAGGAGTTTGATGAAAGGCACTAAGAAAATTTATAATTTATGATTTATAATTTGAACCACTACGCGGAAATATTTTTTTTGATATTGAAATTGAGTATAATCTGAAAAGCACTTCGCGCGTTTTTTAGACAAATTTAAAAAATTTATTCAACTGATTTTTAGGCAGTTATAAAATAACATACAGTATTAATCAATAAAAATTTTAGATTTTGTACTGAACTCAATTTTAACAACATGGTGGTAAGTTTTATAATATAGGCGCCTAAAAGACTTTTATATATCAGAATGTTGAATTGAACTTTTCTTTTAGTATATTTTTGACTTTTTTCAGGTTTATTTCTTTGCCTGATTCATTTTGGATTGAAGTGACGCCCAACGATAATCCACAGGGATTGATATAGTTGAAATATTGCATGTTTGTATTTACATTCAATGCAAAGCCGTGCATTGTTACATACCGGCTAACTCGTACTCCGATGGCACATATTTTCCTGGCTTTTTGAGGATTCTCAGCATCGAGCCAGACTCCTGTTGCTCCTTCCTTATGGCTGCCTTTAAGTCCAAACTCTTTTATCGTGGAAATAATGGCGTTTTCCATTTTTTCAATGTATTCCCGTACGCCGATTTTATAAAATTCAAGGTCAATTATAGGATATCCTACTATTTGTCCCGGACCATGATAAGTAATATCCCCGCCGCGATTTATTTTATAAAAGGTGGCGTTGATTTTTTTTAACATATCTTTATTCACAAGCATATTATGCGCATTGCCACTTTTCCCTAAAGTATATACATGAGGGTGTTCAACAAGTAGAAAATGATTTTTTGCTGAAGGTTGAACCTTTAATTTTTTATCTGCTATCACTTCGGCAAGTAATTCCTCCTGTAAATCCCAGCATTGTTTATAATCTGTCAGACCTAAATCTTTAAAATTAAAATTTGCCACTATGATTAAGTAAGATTATTTAATTTTAAGTTTATGCATTTACATGCTCTTCCGCTTTGTATGAGCTTCTTACAAGAGGTGAGCTTTCTACAAAGGAGAAGCCTTTTTGAAGACCTGTTTTTTTATATTCCGCAAATATTTCCGGTTTAATATAATTTTTTACAGGCATATGACCCGTACTGGGTGCCAGATATTGACCTATGGTCATAACTTTGCATCCCGCTTCCCTTAAATCATCCATCGTCCGGATTACCTCTTCGTGAGTCTCTCCCAGTCCCAGCATAATACCGGATTTTGCTATTTTATGTTTACTGGCGATATATTTTATAACATCGAGACTACGGCGATATTTAGCTGCGGATCTAATTTGTGGTGTTAGTCTTTCTACGGTTTCCAGATTATGTGATACTACATCTGGCCCGGCCTCGATAACTTGCTTTATTAATTTTTCTTCTCCCCTGAAATCGGGAATAAGTGTTTCTATCTTAGTCTCCGGATTAATTTTTTTGATTTTTTTAATAGTACGTACCCACATATCAGCGCCCTGATCCGGCAAGTCGTCACGATCAACAGAAGTTATTACGCAATGTTTTATCCCCATTATTTTAATAGATTTCGCGATTTTTTCCGGTTCTTCTTCATCCGGTGGGAGGGGAATGCCCGATTTAACGGCACAAAATTTACACCGTCGTGTACAAATATTCCCAAGTATCATAAACGTAGCAGTGCCACGATTCCAGCATTCACCTATATTCGGACAATTTCCGCTGGTACAGATGGTATGTAAACCGTAATGATCAACAAGATTTTTTATTTTTGAGTAGTTCGCACCTTTTGGCATTTTCATCTTCAACCATACCGGCAATCGCTGCCTTTCTTTCAACTCATGAATCATAATAAATAATTTTTGTAAAGATAGTCCTAAAAATATAAAAAAGTCATAAAAAAAATGACAGTTTGGTTTTCAGTGTTATTTTTGTGATATGATAAAAAAGTATACGAAATATTTTTTGATGTCGGGTCTTATGATTTTTATTCTCATTGCTGTTAATGCACAGAACCGGCAAAAAGAGCTGCAGACAAGTTCCCGGTTGGCTATTTCTTATTATAATGCAAAAGATTATGAAAAAGCAGCGCCTCTCCTGCTGGATGTTTATCAATTATCACGTAATATATATTACTTCAGACTTTATATTATTTCTTTGGTAGAAATGAAAAGATATGAGGAAGCTGAGACAAACATCAGCAGGGAAATTAAAAAACAGTCTAATCCAAATGCACGGCTTTTTATTTACTGGGGATACGTATTAAAGGTGCAGAAACGTGATAAGGAAGCAATGGAAAAATTTCAGGAGGCAGTTAAACTGATAACTCCCAGCAAGGGTAGTTATATTTTGGCTGCTAATTCTTTTATTAACTTCAGAGAATACGAGTGGGCAGAGAAAGTTTTTTTGAAAGGACGGCGGGTTCTTCCCAAGGAAGAATTCAGTTTGGAACTTGCCAGAATTTATATGTATTTGCGGGATTATGAAAAGATGATGGAGGAATATCTTAATTTGGTCAGACAAGATGAAAAAATGTTAAAACGTGTTGAGAGCAGTTTGTCTTCAGCGTTGCGCCTTGATCTGGACGACAGTCTTCGTAATATATTTAAGAACCAGGTTCTAAAGCGAATTCAGGGGGAACCTGGTGTTATCGGCTACAATCGGCTGTTGATCTGGTTTTTTCTTCAGGAAAAAAATTTTTCCGCTGCCCTGAGGCAATCTATTGCCCTTGACCGCCGGACAGGTGAGGAAGGTGCGCATATATTGCAATTGGGTAAGATGGCAGTTAACAATAAAGATTATTCTTCTGCCAGTCAGGCCTTTGAGTATTTGTTGGAGAAAGGTAATAAAAGTCCTTTCTATGAACAGGCCTATATTCAAAATATTCATTCAGCTTATCTGGAGTGTACAACTAAAGGTCATTATGATAAAATTAATTACAGGGAACTGGCCGATCAATTCGAAAGGGGATTAAATTTCTTCGGATTCCATGCTTCTGTCTTGAATATGATAATTGAATACGGCCATTTGCTGGGGTTTTATCTGGATAATGTTGACAAAGCTGTTTCGGTATTAAAAAAAGGTCTTGAGATTTCTCGTTTAAAGCCTGAAGAACAGGGAATGCTTAAGTCTGAGTTGGCTGATATTTATGTTTATGCAGGGGATCTCTGGGAAGCTGTATTGCTTTATTCTCAGGTTATTGATGCAAATAAAAATACTTCTTTAGGAGATGAGGTTAAACTGAAGAAAGCCAGGCTTAGCTATTATATGGGAAATTTTAGTTGGGCAAAGGCTCAATTGGATATACTGAAATCAAGTACATCCAAATTGACAGCAAATGATGCAATGGAACTTTCTATGCTTATTGGAAATAATCTTAACCTTGATACAACAGATGTTCCCCTTCAAATGTTTGCACGGGCTGATTTATTTTTTTTCAGGAAAAAAGACACGCTTGCTTTGGCAACACTTGATTCCCTTGCAGAAATTTATCCATATCACTCGTTGGTTGATGAAATTTTATACAGAAAATCAAAAATTGAAATAGAAAATAATAATTACGAGTTAGCAGCAGATTACCTTGAAAAGATCAGAAGCGATTTCAGCTACGAGATGTTAGCCGATGATGCTCTTTTCATGCTGGCAGAACTATATAATTATCACCTCGATAAAAGAGAGAAGGCAAAAGAATTATACAGGGAAATGTTAACAATGCATCCCGGAAGCATATTTATTGAGGAATCAAGAAGAAAATTCAGGGAATTAAGGGGAAAATATCCGGACGAAAGAAGTGATAATGAGGATGAATTTTTAATAGAAGGAGAAATGCCGGATGAATTCAACCAGTAAATCTTATTTTTTTGCAGGACTTGCTGTATTATTTTGGTCTACGGTTGCTACAGCTTTTAAGTTATCACTAAATGAACTTGATTATATTCAGCTTATTTTTTATGCTTCGGCTGTTACGGTAGTTATTCTTTTTGTATTTCTTATTATAACCAGAAAAATTAAACTGATTTTCAGTCAAACCACTAAACAGATTATTTATTCAATTTTTTTAGGTGCATTAAATCCGTTATTATATTACCTGATATTATTCAAGGCTTATTCATTACTTCCTGCTCAGGTTGCGCAACCTCTGAATATGGTCTGGCCCATTGTTCTGTCCTTACTTTCGGTTCCTTTATTAGGACAAAAAATTGGATTTAAGAGTTATGGCGGGCTCTTTATAAGTTTTGCAGGTGTCATTATTATTTCATCACAGGGCGACATAGCAAATTTCAGGAATACCAATTTTACCGGAGTGTTTCTGGCTCTGGGCAGTTCGTTAATATGGTCGCTTTACTGGATTTTGAACGTACGCGATAAAAGAGATGAAATAGTTAAATTATTTTTGAATTTTTTTTTCGGATTAATTTTTTTATCAATATGTATGTTTTTGTTTTCCGATTTTCAGGTTGAAGCAGGAATAAGTTTTTACGCAGCAATTTATGTAGGTATTTTCGAAGCAGGCATTGTTTATATTTTTTGGCTGAAGGCAATGCAACTTAGTACAAATAATGCCAAAATCGGCAATTTAGTTTTTCTGACTCCTTTTATTTCTTTGGTTTTTATCCGTTTTATTTTGAAAGAAACACTGTTCATCACTACCTTTATGGGATTGATTTTTATTGTTGCCGGCATTTTCGTGCAACAGATTGACAAGAAAGGTCAAAATAAGTAATGAAACGAGTCATGTACTATAGTTCACACAGGAGAAACATTATAAATAACGAGTTCCATCTCATACCGTTAAAATAAACAATTATAATGAGATGAATCAGAAATATTTAAAAATATTAGGAATAGATCCCGGAACAACAGTTACAGGTTACGGATTGGTTGAAATAAGAAATAACAATCCTGTGATCCTGCATATGGGTACTCTCGTTCCCGGAAGGTATGTTGATCATTATCAGCGGCTAAAACATCTCCATGAACGTTCTCTTCATATAATAAAGCAGTACCGGCCTGATGTAATGGCCATTGAAGCTCCTTTTTATGGTAAAAATGTACAGTCGATGCTAAAACTCGGGCGGGGACAAGGCGTTATTATGGCGGCTGCCCTCCATTATTCAGTCCCTATTCATGAATATGCTCCTCTTCTTGTTAAACAATCGATTACAGGCATGGGAAATGCTTCAAAGGAGCAGGTTGCTTACTTTTTGCAAAAAGTATATAATTTAGAAGATATGGATAAAGGATTGGATGCCAGTGATGCCGTTGCCGTAGCCATCTGTCATTTTATTCAGCTTGACAAACCACAAAAGTCACGGGAGTATAAAAACTGGTCTGATTTTATTAAAAAAAACCCCGGCCGTATAAAATAATTGTAGGTAGTATGAAATTAAAAATATTTTTAAAATTGGAATTGCATATATTATGAAGTGGAATTATGCATTTGCATTGATAATAATATCAACAAGTTGTTTAATAAAGAATTCACAAGATATAAATCAACAGAAAGGGGGGATTATATTTACATTTGATGATCAGTATGTTGATGAATGGTACAGTTTCAGTGACATATTTCTGGAATACAATATTAAAGCTACATTTTTTATAAACAGGCCGCAAAACCTTATTGATTGTCAAATTAAAAAATTAAGACAATTAGCAGAAGACGGACATGAAATTGGTTGTCACGGATTTAATCACCTTAATGCAATGGATTTTAAGGATAATTTTGAGATGTATTTTTCTGAGGAGGTAAATCCGGCAATAGAAATACTCGAATCCCTTGGTTTCGAAATAAAATCGTTTGCTTATCCCTATGGAAGTTCTACAGAACAAATTGATTCATTATTGCTACAAAGAATACAATATCTTAGAAAAGCCACATGGAATATTAAGGACACTACTATTGATTATTATGACAATATTTTTGCAAGTACTGTTTCATACAGTATAATTAATTCAATGGGAATAGATAATAATTACGGAATAACCTCTGATAATATCGAAGCAGGTATTAAAAGAGCAATAAAAAATAATGAGGTATTAGTTTTGCATTGTCATAATATCAGTACAAGTCAAAATGATTATTCAGTAAATCCGGATTTTTTAGAGGAAGTATTTCAACTTTGCAATAAATATGGTTTAATATCTATCAGGGTGAAGGATTTAGAAAATTTTTTTAATTACAATTTGTAACCTAAAAAGAAAAAGAAATATATCTGTTTCTCAGAGAGATTTTTTATACTATCTTTGCGCCACATTTTTCAAAATAAAAAAATAGAATATGCCAGTAAAAATGAGATTAACGCGGCATGGCCGCAAACGTTATGCTTACTATCACATTGTGATAGCAGATAGCAGGGCGCCACGGGATGGCAGGTACATTGAAAGGATTGGCATGTACAATCCGAACACAAATCCTGCTACAATAGATCTCGATTTTGATAAAGCTTACGACTGGCTTACAAAAGGCGCCCAGCCTACTGATACCGTAAGAGCAATATTATCTTACAAAGGAGTGTTATACAAGAAGCACCTTATGGGTGGAGTAAAAAAAGGAGCTTTCGATGAAGAAGAGGCTAAGAGACGACTCGAGAAATGGCTTGTTGAAAAGGAGGCTAAAATTCAGGCTAAAAAAGAAAGTGTTGAAGGAGAAGTAAGTGCAAAGGCTAAAAAACTTCTTGAAGCTGAAACCAAAAAGAAAGAAGAAAAAGCTGCTGCTATAGCTGCTAAAAATGCTGAATTGGCTAAAGAGGCAGAAAGAAGTGAGGAGAAAGCTGTAGTTGAAGCCCCTGAGGAAAAATCAGAAGAGACAACTGATAAAAAGAAAGAATCACAAGCATCAGTTGCTACTGAAAATAAGAAGGAGAAGGATAAAAGCAAAGGAGAAAAAAGCGAAGTAAAAGCAAATAATACCGAGGCTCTGTCCCCTGAAAAAAGCAAGGAAGATAAACCGGCCGGAAAGAAAGGCTCCGGTTCAAAGACAACAAAGGAGAGTGGGGCAATGCCCGAAGACAAAAAAGAATCTGCAGCAAAAAATGAAGGAGATTCTTAATTAGTTCTGGTTAAAATTTATAAATATGATATAAATATACCCTGACAGCACCTATATAAATGAAAAGATATAAGTTTTGGTCTGTAGGGATAATCATTTTAAGAGCAAGTATAACGAAGTAAACTTGTTTTAGGGAAAGACAAATTAATATATAGTAAAGAACCACTTGTCATTCAGGCAGGTGGTTTTTTATGAAACATAGATGATTTAACTATCTTTGTGTATTATGGAAACAATACCAAAAGAACAATGCCGTAAAATTGGTTTTATAAGAAAAACCCATGGTGTAAAAGGTGAGTTAATATTCGAATTTGAAAGTGACTTCAAAAATTCAATATCCCGTGCAAAAAGATTTTTTATAGAGATATCGGGATTGCTTGTTCCATTTTTTGTTTCTGAAAACGGCCTGACAATTAATACAGATAAAACTGCATTTCTTACTTTTAACTGGATCGAAGACGAAGAAAACGCCCGCCGCCTCGCGGGAAGAGAAGTATATCTTTTTAGTAATGAAATTCATGAAAAACCGGCAGCTAACTTTAATTATAATTTGCCGGGTTATTTTCTTGTTGATAAACAATTAGGTGAAGTAGGAATCATTTCCCGGGTAGACGATTTTTCAGATAATATTGTTTTATCGGTAAGATACAAGAATAGGGATATTTTGGTTCCTTACAATGAAGATATTTTGGTTTCGGTAGATCATAAAAGAAGAATTTTAACATTGGATTTGCCTCCCGGAATATTATAATAGAATTTTTTAATACAATCTGTAACGTTTTCAGATTTTATTCGTCATTAAAGTGTTCTCAAAAAATGCTCTGAAATATTGTATCGTAAGTCTTGTATGAAAAAGTTTATTTGAGAACGAAGTGCTTAGTCTACCTGGTATAGTCCATGCAGGGTTCTATGCGTTCTCAAATTTTTATTTAGTTTATTTACAAATAATTATAAAATTTTAAATAAATGAAGCTTAGAGTAATATTTTCCACCTTATTTATCATTGGTTTAATATATTCTCAATCTGTACGTGCTGAAAAGGAAAAACGTGAAGTTAGTCCGTTTTCAGAAGTTTCCCTGCGTGTTTCAGGTAAATTGTATATCAGGCAGGGTGAAACCCAGAGTTTGGAAGTAATAGCCAAGCCTTCAACTCTTGAGGAACTTATTACTGAAGTTAATGGGAGAGAATTGGTAGTTCGTTTCAAAACCAGGAGTTTTTTCACAGAATCGTTTAATCCAGGCAGAGTTGAGATTTATGTGACTGTGCCTGAAATTGACGGATTGTCAGTCTCAGGTTCGGGCGATATTATTGCAAGAAGTGATATTGAATCACGAATATTGGATTTAGCTGTAAGTGGCAGTGGAGATATTGATCTCGGGAGGCTGTCTGCTGAAAGGATAAAAGCTGTTATCTCCGGTTCCGGTGATATTGTTATTGAAAAAGGTGGAAATACTGACGATTTGAATGTAGTAATTTCCGGTTCCGGTAATTTTACTGCAGAAAGATTTCGTGCAGGGAATGTCGATATTAAAATTGCAGGATCAGGAGATTGTATCGTTTATACTGACGGAACTCTTAAAGCACGTGTTTTAGGTTCGGGAGATGTTAAATATCTGGGTAATCCTGATATTGATTATTCTGTAGTAGGTTCCGGCGGTGTCGGCAAGTATTGAACGGAGTCATTTTCTTATTATATCAATATGGCCGTCGGAGTAAAGTTTAATGATTCCTGAAGGTTTTGAAGATATAAGGTCATCCTGGCGGTATTTTACAATATAGTCTACTTTATTTTTAATTTCCTCTGATATTTCATTAAAGTTCGCCGGTGGTTTTTCCCCGCTTATATTTGCTGAGGTAGAAACTACAGGTCGCCTGAACCGTTGTAATAATTGAGAAGTAAATTTTTCTTTTGTAAACCGTATCCCTATGCTGCCATCTTTATCTATTAAGTTGGATGCCAGATTTTTGGCTTTAGGATATATTACAGTAAGCGGTGTAGTACTTATATCCACCAGATCCCAGGCAATTTCGGGAACATCATCTACATAACGTTCAAGTAAAGCCGGATTTTCCATCAGTACCAACATACTTTTCAAGTCTTCACGTTTTTTTATGCGGTATATACGATCCACTGCTGCAGTATTTACAGCATCACAACCTAGTCCCCAGATGGTATCAGTAGGATATAAAATGATTCCTCCCTTTTTTAGTACTTCTATCGCTTTATTGATGTCATTTTGCATGATCTTCAGTTAAAATATTCCTGTAAAAGGAGATTAAATTTTTTGCATATATTTCCGGGTGAAATAATTTTGCCCTGTTAATACCCTTTTGGATAATTTCCTTTCTGTTTTTACTGTTTTCCAAAAGGAAAGCAATTTTTTTACCGATTTCTATTTCATCGTGCGGGTCACATAAAACGGCAGCTCCGCCTGCTGTTTCGGGCATACAGGATGTATTGGAGGTAATAACCGGACAACCACCGGCCATTGATTCGATGACTGGAAGGCCGAATCCTTCGAATATAGAAATATATATTGATAAAAATGCACCTTGGTAAAGTCCGGCCAGATCCTTCTTCGGCAGATTACTAAGAAATATTACCTGTTTTTCCATTTTATGTTTTTTAATATAATGATTAATTTCGGAAACATAGGATGTTTGTCGACCCACAAAAACTACAGGTATCTTAATATTGGCTGCTTTTAAAGCTTTGAGAAGAGTTAGTTGGTTTTTTCTTTTTTCAAGGGTGCCGACTGAAAGTATAAATTTTTTATGTATTTTATATTTATTAAGAATAGCGAAGGTATCCTGATTTTGAAAAAATTCGGAAGAAACAGGTTGATAAATTACTTCTATTTTATTAGGTCTGATATGCAAAAATGCTTCAATATCATTTTTAGTTTGCTGACTTACGGCGATTATTTTATCAGCAACATTGCATGCATATTTTACTTTATTAAAATAGATATGTTTATCTATAAAATTATAGAATTCGGGATAGCGCATGAAGATCAGATCATGTATTGTAACAACAGAATGGATGCCGGTTCGGTGGATTCCTCTGGGCAGTTTGTTACTTAATCCATGGAAAATATCTAGATGGTTACCAATTATATGGGGTTTTAAAAAAAGATTGTACCATACGGATTTTATTTTTACTGGTATATACTTTTGGGGAGAAACTGTTTTGAAGGAAGAATAATTTTTAAATAGTATGTTGTTTACTTCAGGAGTAAAAAGAACATAACTGTATTCCGGAAAGTAGAAATTGAGAGCATATAAAGTATTTCTGCTATAGCTTCCCAGTCCTGAGGAGTTTAGAAAAGCTCTTTTTGCATCAAAACCTATTTTCATTGGTTGAAGATTGAATTTTATTCACCATATGATAAATGTTTATCCTTAGGGTAGCATACTAATATTGCGATGAATTATGTGAATTATACAACCAGACCGTATTTTTTTTGATAATTTCCAGATCAAACTTCAAATTTTTCCAACTCATTGAAATCCAGTGTTGTAAAATAATCATTTATAGTTTCAGGGCGACGGATTTGTACAACATCGCCATTTTCCCTTAGTAAAAGTTCAGCTGACCTGAGTTTTCCGTTGTAGTTAAAGCCCATAGCGTGACCGTGTGCTCCTGTATCATGGATCACCATAATATCTTCGGGTTTCAGTTCAGGCAATAATCTGTCAATTGCAAACTTATCGTTGTTTTCACATAAGGAACCGGTAACATCATATTTCATAGCAGGCTTATCGTTTTCTTTTCCTGCCACAGTAATATGGTGATAGGCCCCGTAAATTCCGGGACGCATAAGGTTTGCCATGCTGGCATCAAGTCCCGCAAAGTTTTTATATGTTTTTTTTATGTGCAGCACTTTGGCAACAAGGTACCCATAAGGTCCAGTAATAGCTCTGCCTGATTCAAAAAATATTCTGAGTGGCGCTAATCCGTTATCTTCAATTTTTTCTTTGTAAAGTTTCTTTATCCCATCACTTACTAGGTTCATATCAACGGCTTTTTCCTCTGGTTTATAAGGAATGCCAATTCCACCGCCCATATTGGCAAAATTAATCCGCACATCAGCTTTGTCAGCCACTTCGGCGATAAGATTAAAAAGTACTTCGGCGGTTTCAATAAAGTAATAGGGGTCTAACTCGTTTGAGGCCACCATAGTATGAACACCGAATTGTTTCGCTCCTTTGCTTTTTAGTATTTTATAACCTTCAATGATTTGTTCGTGAGTAAATCCGTATTTGGCTTCTTCGGGATGTCCAATGATTATATTTCCTGTTTTAAGATCTCCCGGATTATAACGCATACATATTGTTTCAGGAATACCGACGTTTTTTTCCAGATAGTTTATATGGGAAATATCGTCTAGATTTATTATGGCCCCTAATTCTTTGGCTTTGCGATATTCTGATACCGGCGTATCGTTTGACGTAAGCATTATTTCTTCACCTTTCATGCCTACCCTCTCTGCCAGCTCAAGTTCTGTTTCCGAACTGCAGTCAATACCGAAACCTTCCTCTTTCAGTATTTTCATAATAAACGGATTGGGAGTTGCCTTTATAGCAAAGTATTCCTTAAATCCTTCGTTCCAATCAAATGCTTTTAAAAATTCCCTGGCATTTTCCCGGATAGCTTTTTCATTGTATATATGAAAGGGTGTTGGATACTCTTCAATTATTTTTTCAAGTTCTTTTTTTGTAAATGGTAATTTCTTTTCTATCATGTTAACTTAAATGAGTTATTCTATACAAAAATATAATTAAAAATTAAGATACTTTAATGAATTACAGATTATCAATCAGTTCTTTGCTTAACTGACCACTTGCAATTTCTTTTACTTCACCTGTCATATTTATATCCCAGTCAGGTTCTATTTCAATTTTAAGATTACCACCTTCCATTAGAATATTCAGATTTGGATTTGTCAAGCCTTTTTTTACCATTACTGAAGCAACGGCGCAGGCGGAACTACCCGAGGCAAGGGTCCACCCGGCGCCACGTTCCCAGATCATGATCTTTACCTCTTGCGGTGATATTATTTTGGCGAACTGTACATTTATCCTTTTAGGAAATAGTGGATTTATTTCGATTTGCGGACCAAATATTTTTACCTCTTTTTCGTCAAGGTTATCTGTTATAATAACACAATGGGGATTGCCTACGGAGACACATGAAATAGTATAATCTCTGTATTCAAGGTGAAGGGTTTCATCTATACATTCCGGTTTTTGACATTTTACAGGAACAGAGGCGGAGGAAAATTTTGCTTTGCCCATATTTACTTTTATGGTCTGTGCTTTTCCGTTTTTCTCATCAATAATTTCAGCCTGTACTAGTCCCCCGATAGTTTCAATAGTGAAACGATGTGCTTTTGTAAATTTATAGTCATAAAGATATTTGGCGAATATTCGGAGCCCGTTTCCACTTTTTTCTGCTTCTGAACCATCCGGATTTAATATGCGGAGGCCAAAATCAGCATTAATACTTGGCACCTTTAAAAGAATACCATCCGATCCGATACCAAAATGGACATCACATATTTTCTGAATTGCCTTTTCTGTCAGTTCAAACCTGATTTCATTCTGATTTAAAACTATGTAGTCGTTTCCCAATCCATGGGATTTTACAAAGAAATTTTGCATAATGATTGTTTATGCTACAAAAATAACATTTAACCTGTATATCTGAAGTGAATATACTTGAAGTCCTATGATAATATTTTGGTTGGCGGAATTGTATAATTTAAACATTGTATTAACAAGTACTTTATAGTTATGAGGATGTTGATGAGAGATGGAAAAACATATTGAATTTTTTACCTTTGTCTGTTTAAAAGTATAATATCCTGAAAATAATATAAATTCAGGGGAAAAATTATAAATATGGTAATGATCAACGAAAATTATCTAAAACTTCAGGCTGGTTATTTATTTCCGGAGATAGGACGGAGAGTAAGTGAATATATTCAGGCTAATCCCGCTAAAAAGATAATAAAAATGGGCATTGGTGATGTCACCCGTCCTTTAGTGCCGAGTGTCGTTAAGGCCTTTCATGAGGGAGTTGATGAAATGGCAAAAGCTGAGACATTCAGGGGTTATGGACCTGAACAGGGATATGCTTTCCTGCGTGAAGCCATTGCAAAAAATGATTATCAGGAAAGGAATATTGATATTTCTGCTGATGATATATTTATTTCTGACGGATCGAAATGCGATACAGGCAATATACAGGAGATTTTCAGTCATGATAATAAAATTGCTATTTGTGATCCGGTGTACCCGGTTTATAATGACACTACTGTCATGTCCGGAAAAACAGGAGAGCGTAAGCCAAACGGATATTATGAAGGAATAATTTATATGCCCTGTGTAAAGGAAAACGGTTTCATACCTGATTTACCAAAGGAAAGACCTGATCTGATCTTTTTATGTTATCCTAATAATCCCACAGGTGCTGTGGCAACAAAAGAAGAATTAAAAGAATGGGTGGATTACGCTTTGAAAAATAATAGTATTATTTTATATGATGCTGCCTATGAAGCTTATATCACAGAAGAAGGGATACCACATTCGATTTACGAAATTAATGGTGCAAATAAAGTAGCTATTGAATTTCGCAGTTTTTCGAAAACCGCCGGCTTCACTGGCACGCGTTGTGCGTTTACCGTTGTTCCGGCCGATCTGACAGCTTCAGACACAAATGGGATTCAACATCCTGTAAAACCACTTTGGAATCGCCGGCAGTCTACTAAATTCAATGGTGTCTCATATCCGGTGCAAAAAGCTGCAGCGGCTGTATATACAGAGGAAGGGACAAGAGAAGTAGCTGAGGTTATTGGTTATTACCTGGAAAATGCCCGTATTATGAAAAAAAGCCTTAGTGAAGCCGGATATGAAGTTTTTGGAGGTGTGAATGCTCCATATATATGGATTAAATCAAAAGATGAGATGGATTCATGGTCTCTGTTCGATAAAATGTTAAAAGAAGCAAATGTAGTGGGAACTCCCGGTTCGGGATTTGGTCCGTCAGGCGAGGGTTATTTTCGTTTTTCATCTTTTGCGAGTCGTCAAAATGTACTTGAAGCGATAAAGAGGATCAGTAACCTGACATAGATTATCTATGTGAAAGATGCATGATATATAATCAAGCATCAGTAACCTGATTCATACTGGTAACTGTAAACGTGCATTATTTATTATTTACAAATAGCACAGCGGCTTCATTTTCGACAACTTTTTTTCGTGTTTTGCTACCGTGATATACTTCCAGGGCTTTTTCCAGAATTTTAAGACTTACAGCCAGATCTTTCTTGTTGATAACGTAAGCTATCCTTACTTCATCCTTCCCTTTATTTGGTAAAGTATAAAAACCGGATGCAGGAGCCAGGAATATAGTTTGTTTTTCATATTCAAAATCTGTAAGTAACCACTTACAGAATTTATCGGTATTATCTACCGGCAGACGGGCAACTGTATAAAATGCACCCATGGGTATAGGAGAATAAACCCCTTTTATGCGATTTAGGCCGTCGATTAGAAATTTACGGCGGTTGACATATTCATTGTAGTTTTTTAACATATATTCCTCATCAGCATCGAGTGAAGCTTCAGCAGCTATTTGGCCAATCAAAGGCGGACTCAGGCGTGCCTGGCAAAATTTAAGTACATTATGTTTTACCTCTTTATTTTTCGTAATAAGGGCACCGATTCTTAATCCGCATTCACTGTAACGTTTTGAAACAGAATCGATCAATACTACATTTTGTTCGATCCCGTTAAGATGAAAAGCCGAGATATAAGGCGATCCTGTATAGCAGAATTCACGATAAACTTCATCGGAAAACAGGTAAAGATCGTATTTTTTAACAAGATCGCGGATTTTGTTCATCTCTTCACGGGTATATAAGTAACCTGTGGGATTGTTAGGATTACATATCATTATACCTTTAGTCCTGGATGTGATAAGTTTTTCAAATTCTTCGACAGGAGGCAAGGCAAAACCATCATCAATATTAGCTGCAAGTGATTTAATTACGGCTCCGGCCACAATGGCAAAAGCTTCATAGTTGGCATATGCTGGTTCAGGGACTATAATTTCATCACCCGGATCAAGGCAGCTCATGAACGCAAAGGTTACAGCTTCGCTGCCTCCCGATGTAATAATAATATCATCTATATCTACATCAATTTTAAATTTACTGTAATATTTAACAAGCTTCTCCCTGTATGAACGAATTCCTTCGCTTGGCGAGTATTCGAGAGTCTTCCTGTCGATTGACCTGATTGCCTTCAGAGCCTGTGGGGGGGAAGGTAAATCGGGTTGCCCTATATTAAGGTGATACACTTTTATCCCTCTCTTTTTGGCCTCTTCAGCTAAGTAAGATAATTTTCTGATAGGCGAATCAGGCATTGCTTTTCCTCTGAATGATACTTCCGGCATAATTTAATATAAATAATAAAGGAACAAATATACAAGTATCAACATTAAAACAATAAATATTTGAAATTTTCCCTTAATTGTTTCATAAAAAAATTATCTACGATATTATAACTGTTAATATTTTACTTATTTATTTTAGAAATGAAGGTCAGATCATTAATTTTATCATGTTTTATATTGGTAATAGTGTTTATTTTTGATTAATTAAATTTAAATAAAATGATAATAGGAGTACTACGGGAAATAATGCATAGTGAGCAACGTGTATCTGCAATTCCCGAAACAGTTAAAAAGATGGTTGATAGTGGGGCAGAAGTGTTGTTTCAGAGTGAAGCGGGAATTGGTTCACATTATGCCGATGAGGCATATAAAGAAGCCGGAGCGAAAATTATTTCTGATCCGCAGGTGATTTTTGAAAAATCTGAAATAATTTTAAAAGTAAAGGAACCTCAGTTTAACAAGGAGAAAAATATGCATGAATTGGATATGATGCATGAAGGACAATATATAATTGCTTTTCTTCATCCGGCATCCCCTGACAATCATCAATTAATAAAAAAAATGGCAGCAAAAGGTATTATTGGTATGACGCTTGACGGTATACCACGTATCAGTCGTGCCCAACCTATGGATGCTTTATCTTCAATGAGTGCATGCGCCGGATATAAAGGTATGATCATGGGTATTAATGATATTAGCAAATTTATGCCTTTTGTTACCAGTGCAGTTGGAAGGTTAAAACCCGCAACGGTTTTTATAATAGGAACAGGTGTTGCCGGACTTAGAGCTTTGGCAACAGCCAGGGGACTTGGAGCTACTGTGTATTCGGCTGATATTCGTCCTGAAGCAAATAAAAATGCTCAATCGCTCGGTGCGAATATTGTGGATACGGGAGTGCCGGGGAAAATCGCTTTAAGTCCTGAAGGGAAATATGCTAATCAGTTACCCGGTAAATGGTTAAATACAGAGCGTGAAAATATCAAAGAAATTATATCAAGATCGGATATTGTGGTTTGTTCTGCATTGGTTCAAGGAAAAGTAGCTCCTATTTTGTTGACCGAGGAGATGGTAAAAATGATGCAGCCGGGAAGTGTTATTGTTGATATTTCCATAGACCAGGGAGGTAATTGTGAAATAACAACACCGGGCATTGTTGATAAGAAACATGGTATTATTATACACGGCATAAAGAATATTCCCGGATTATTATCAACGAGTTCGACCATTATGTTTTCGCGAAATATCTACAATCTCCTGTCATATTTAACAAAAGAAGACAGAATACATTTGGATATGTCAGATGAGATTATATCGTCAATTTTGGTTACAAAAGATGGTAATATAATTCATGAAGGCACTTTGGAAGCAATGGGTTTAAGATGAAAAGAATATGCGAGAATGAAGTATTTTTATATGTTCTGAAATGAAACCGTAATTTAGAAGTGTAATAGATTTTCAGGTATAATAAAAAATATAGTTATGGAATTAATACAATATATTTTATTAGGAATATTTTTAATAGCCACAATTGTTGGATATTTATTAATCAATAATGTTCCCAAAAGTTTACATACACCATTGATGTCTGGTATGAATGCCCTGTCAGGAATCACTATACTAGGTGCGTTGCTAGCCACAGCAGTTGCTATTGACAATGAAAATCCGGTTATCGGATATATATTTGGAAGTCTTGCAGTGATACTGGCAATGATCAATGTAGCAGGTGGTTTTTCCGTTACCCACCGGATGTTAAAAATGTTTTCTAAAAAGAGGGATAATAAATATGATGACAGGTAAGGAGATATTATTAAATTTTTCAACTGCAAATATATTTTCGGATGAATTTTATTATATATTATGTGGAATACTAACTTTAGCGGTATTGTTTGGTATTCATTTGATGAGCAATGTTGAAAAGGCACATATCGGTAATAAAATCAGCGCGTTAGCAATTGCACTTGGTATAATCATTACATTAATAAAGAAAGATATTTTGCCTGTTATTGTTATTTATCCTAGTATGGCTGTTGGCATAGTTATCGGATTAATACTGGCTAAAAAAGTTAAAATGATAGAAATGCCCCAATTGGTAGCACTTCTGAATGGTATTGGAGGAGCCGCTTCAGCTATAGTTGCATCATTTGCTTTTCTTTCATTATATCAGGGTGAAGATATTTTCGGGAGAATAACGGCATCACTTGCTGTTATTGTCGGCATCATTACATTATTCGGCAGTTTGGTTGCAGCAGGTAAACTTCATAAGGTAATAGATCAAAAACCTGTTATTTTTTCTTTTCATAAAATTATCTCTGCCATTATATTATCCATACTGGTTGTGGCAGTTTTTTCGAGTGGTTTTTATATTGTTGCTCCACCGGCAATATTTCTGATAACTATTATAGTTTTTGCATCTGCTTTTGGCATAATTTTTTCCGTTCGCATCGGTGGTGCTGATATGCCAATAACAATTTCATTATTAAACAGTCTAAGTGGTGTTGCAGCCGCTATTGCCGGGTTTGCAATAAAAGACATACTGCTTGTTTCGGTGGGGGGTATTGTTGGTGCGTCTGGCTTGTTTCTTACACAAATTATGTGTAAAGCAATGAACCGGAGACTTAATGATATTTTGCTAGGGGAAACAACTTCATATAAAAAGAATTCAGAAAAATTTGAGAAGTTATGGTATGGCCGGACTCTAACAAAGGATAAAAACGAAGATCCGGTGTCTTTATTAAAAGGTGTAAAGAGGGTTATTATTGTTCCGGGATATGGCATGGCGGTTGCACAGGCTCAGCATCTTGTTAAAGAATTGGCCGGGAAGTTGATCAGTAATGGTGCGGATGTAAAATATGCAGTTCATCCTGTGGCAGGTCGGATGCCGGGTCATATGGATGTTTTGTTGATTGAATCAGGAGTACCTTTTGAGGATGTCTATGAAATGGATGATATAAATGAAGAATTCCGGGATGCAGATTTAACGATAGTTGTGGGAGCAAATGATATATTAAATCCTGCTGCAAGAAATGCGGAAGGAACGCCAATTTATAAAATGCCAATTCTCAATGTCGATCAGTGCAAAAATATTTTAATTTTCAATTATGACCTTCAGTCCGGATATTCAGGGGTTGACAACCCTATTTATGAAAGAAGTGAAGGTGTTACTGTTGTACAGGGAGATGCAGCAGAAACACTAAAAGAAGTATTAAATAAGATGTAATATCCGACAAAGATCCACACTGGATATTAAGGCCTATTCAATTTTCGGATATTTTTTATGAAAAAGATCGTATAAAGGAGATATGATTACTTATTTTTGTTACCTGACAGGAATGAAGTAAGTGTTTATTTATTGATAATTATGAAACAATATTTACACCTTCTGGAAACAATACTCGAAAAAGGCACAGAAAAAAAGGACCGTACAGGCACAGGAACTTTAAG
>CAZTAL010000019.1:0-41648 GCA_964611525.1 uncultured Prolixibacteraceae bacterium | reverse complement strand
GTGTTACATAACAGGGGTGAAGTGGCAAAATCGACACGGAATAAAATTCTGAAGATCATCAAAGATTTAAATTATCAGCCAAACATCCTTGCAAGTACGCTTGCATCAAAAAAATCAGCTTCATTTGCTACCCTTTTCCCCAAACCACCATCTTCCGGAGGATACTGGGACAAGCCTATGATAGGTGTAAAGAAACGAATTTCCGAGCTCTCCCAGTATGGCGTGGAACTAAAATCCTATTCATTCAGTCAGGCAGATCCTGCCAGTTTTGTAGATGCCTCAAATGAAATTTTAAAAATTATTCCTGACGGAGTGGTTTTTGCTCCATTTTTTAAAAAGGAATCAGGTATTTTTATTCATCATTTAAAAAAGTTAAATATTCCTTTTGTATTTATAGATTCAGAAATTAAAAATGAGGGGCAGTTAGGTTATGTCGGCCAGAATTCATATCAAAGTGGTTTTGTTTCGGGTAAACTCCTTGATTATCTTCTGCCGGCAGGGAATATTCTGGTAATTCATTTTGCTAAAGAAATGGATAACCAAAACCACCTTGTGCAGCGTGAAAAAGGCTTTTACGATTGGTATCTCAAAAACAGCCAAAATAAACACCAACTTTATACGGTGGAAGTTCCAAACACTGAAAATGAAAGCTGGATGAAGGCACTGAATGAAAATATTCAAAACAAAAACATAAAAGGCATTTTTGTAACTAATTCCAAGGTTTTTCACATAGGACAATTAATTGAGAAATACCGGCTTTATGATTTAAAAGTTATAGGTCACGACCTGCTCAAAGAAAATGTCCGGTATCTGGAAAAAGAAATTGTACATTTCCTTATATGCCAGCGTCCGGAAGAGCAGGGATACAGTGCCATTAATAAACTTTTCAGACATGTGGTTCAGAAAAAAGTAATTGCTAAAAAGAACTATACATCAATCGATATTATTACTAAAGAAAACGTTCATTACTATAAAGAATTTAAATAGTCCCCGTCTATAAAGTCCGCTGACTTCGTTATGCTTGTCCTCAAAATGGTCATTTACGATTAGTAAACTCACATTTTTCTGACTACGCAAGCCTTGCCAGCGAACTTTCTATTCCAGACTCTTAAAATTTATGAACAAATAAAATAATTAATTCCGAAAAATGGAAAGACAAGAAAATATTGTGAACAACACAAGAATATGAATAAAAATTATGCGAGCTCTGTTATATAACTTATAAATAAAAAAATGTATGAAACCAATATCATTCGAAGATCTTAAGAATAAAGTGTGTGTTATCACCGGAGGAGCCGGAGTACTGGGCACCGCTATGGTAAAAGCAATGGCCTCGGTAGGTATGAAAGTCGCCATTGCAGATATCAACAAGGAAATAGCCGATAAAGTAGCAGAAGAGATATCCACCGAAACGGGATCACAGATTATCGGAGTTGCTGCCAATGTTCTAGATAGAGAGTCACTGGAACAGGCAAAAATTGAAATAAACCGGAAACTTGGAGATATTGATATCCTTATTAACGGTGCAGGAGGTAATAGTCCCCAGGCAACCACAAAAGTTGAACAAATAGAAAAAGAAAACCTTGAAAATCCTGCAGATACATTTTATGGTTTGCAAATGGAAGGGTTTGATATGGTTTTTGCTTTAAATTTTAAAGGAACAGTTTTGCCCACCATGGTTCTAACACAGGACATGCTTAAACACAAAAAAGGAGTTGTTCTAAACATTTCATCAATGAATTCGTATAAACCACTGACCAAAATACCTGCGTATTCAGCAGCGAAAGCTTCAGTGAATAACTTTACAGAGTGGCTGGCAGTGCATCTGGCAAAAATTGGTATCAGAGTAAATGCCATTGCACCGGGATTCTTTATAACACAACAGAA
This sequence comes from uncultured Prolixibacteraceae bacterium, assembly GCA_964611525.1. GTDB lineage: Bacteria > Bacteroidota > Bacteroidia > Bacteroidales > Prolixibacteraceae > JAAYJR01. Next base: position 39,761 of record CAZTAL010000019.1, on the reverse strand, counting down.
CCGCTTTCTGGTAATAGATGAAAAAACAGGTAACTACTCACCGAGAGGGCAAAAAATTGTAGATAATACACCTATGGGTAAATTCGGAGAACCTAAAGACTTAAAGGGAACTACCCTGTTTCTTATTTCAGATATTTCAAGTTTTATCACAGGAATTGTTGTTCCGGTTGACGGCGGATACAGTGCCTTTGGAGGAGTGTAGGGAGTTTGGAATCTCGAATCTCGAAGATTAGAATGCTGAAGGTCGGAAAATAGAATTAGGGTCAATATATAATTTATAACAATAAAATTTTAAAAAGATGAACATTCATGACAAAAAAATTTTGACACACAGGCGGATGATTATATTTTATCAGGCATCTAAAAACATTATGTATAATAAAAATTTTAAATCGTAATAAATCAGCGTCTTAAAAATATAAAAAGATGAAACGAGTCATGTACTATAGTTCACACAGGAGAAACATTATAAATGACGAGTTCCATCTCATACCGTAAAAATTAAAAATTATAATGAGATGAATATGAAATTAAAAGAGAATTGTAAGTACGCTATGTTGGTTCCTACCAGCATGGGAGCAAGAATAACACCTGTAAACGGACAGCCTGTTCATAGCAGCAATATGTATATGATGCAGGCCACAAGCGCGGAAACAAATGTAGCGAGTATTTCTTCCTATCTCGGACTTCCTGTTAAGGTGCTGACTGCCTTTGTAAAGGACAGCCCTGTTGCAAAATATATAAAAAGTAATCTTAAGTCCAGGCATATGGACTATGAAGGTCCCGAAGTAGACCAGGGCGGCCCCTGGGGCTACCGGCATCAGTTCAATATTGCTGACAGTGGTTTCGGAACCAGAGGGCCGAGGGTACATAACGACCGTGCAGGGGAGGTTGGCCGTACTTTAAATGTTAAAGATTTCGACCTGGAAAGGATCTTCGGACAAGAAGGTGTACAAATTGTACATATGTCAGGTTTAATAGGGGCTCTATCACCCGAAACAAGTAAATTCTGTCTGGAAATTGCACGGGCAGCGAAAAAGCATGATACGCGGATATCATTCGACCTTAATTACAGGGCTTCTTTCTGGAAAGGCCGTGAAAAGGAATTGCGTGACAATTTCACTGAAATTGCTTCTGTATCAGATATTCTTATTGGTAATGAAGAAGATTTCCAGCTTTGTTTCGGAATTGAAGGCCCTCCTGCAGGTGGGGAAGGAATCGGAGCTAAAATAGAAGGCTTCAAGGGTCTTATCGAAAGAGTGAAGGAATCCTTTCCCAATGCTTCTGTATTTGGTACTACATTACGGGAAGTAGTGAATGTTAATGAACACAACTGGGGGGCAATAATGCTGGAAGATAATAACTGGCATGTCATAGAGCCTCGTAAGATAAATGTGCTCGATCGCATTGGCGGTGGAGACGGATTTGTAGGTGGATTACTATATGGGATATTAAAAGGATGGGATCCTGAAAAATGGCCGCAATTTGGCTGGGCTACCGGAGCTATGGCTGCAACATTCCTTACCGATTATGCACAACCGGCTGATGAAGAGATGGTCTGGAGCATATGGGAAGGAAATGCAAGGGTTAAAAGATAGTAAAATACGGTTTTTAGTCCCTCATTATCTGGCAATATAGTCCCCAAAAAAATAACTTGAGAAAAAAGAAGTTACATAAAAGACAGTTACAACTCAGTTATCTGACCTTATAGGCAACTTTTATGTTATAACACATGAGATGTATTTACCTAAAAAAAAGTTTATAGTTATGATCTATTACGAAAATGGTTCAATGCAGAATGATCTCTCAGCTGAAGATATGAAACAGGGGCTTTTAAAGGCTCTTAAAAATATAGGAGAAAAACAGAAAGTCCTTGCAGTTCCGCCTGATTATACCCGTTTTCCCTCAAGGGCCGGTGAACTTACGGAATTTGCGTATCAGTACTACGGGAAAAAACTGACAGATATTTTACCTGCTTTGGGAACTCACACTCCCATGACAGATCAACAGATAAGTCATATGTACGGCAGTATACCCAAAAATCTTTTCAGAATTCATGACTGGCGTCATGATGTTGTAACCCTTGGAAACGTTCCACAGGAATATGTTAAAAAAGTTACTGAAGGAATTATCGACTATTCCTGGCCTGCACAGGTAAACAAATTACTTGTTGAAGGCGAATTCGACCTTATTCTTTCTGTTGGACAGATAGTTCCACATGAAGTAGCGGGAATGGCAAACTACAATAAGAATATATTTGTAGGAACAGGAGGTTCAGAAGGGATAAATAAAAGCCACTTTATCGGAGCTGCTTACGGAATGGAAAAAATGATGGGAAGAGCCGATACACCTGTCCGTAAAATTTTTAACTATGCCTCGGAGCACTTTGCCTCGGATATGCCAATTGTTTACATACTTACTGTGGTCGGAATGAACGATGAAGGGGAACTTCAAACTTACGGTTTATTTGCAGGCGACGATTATGAAGTATTTGACAAAGCAGCTAAACTCTCACTTCAGGCAAATTTTCAAATGGTCGACAAACCGCTTGACAAAGTGGTAGTCTGGCTTGATCCTACTGAATTTAAAAGCACATGGCTGGGCAATAAAAGTATCTACCGTACACGAATGGCACTGGCGGACAATGGTGAACTGATAGTACTGGCACCGGCATTAAAAGAATTCGGAGAAGATGCGCAGATCAATAAACTCATAAGGAAATATGGATACCTGGGTACTCCGAATACTCTCAAAATGGTAAAGGAAAACCATGATCTCCGGGATAATCTCAGTGCAGCAGCCCACCTAATTCATGGTTCTTCAGAGGGTAGATTCAATATTACTTATTGTCCGGGTAAAAAAGCTGAAAATCTTACACAACAAGATATAGAATGTGTTGGATTCAATTATGCCGACATAGACGAAGTAACAGCAAAATACGACCCGGCTAAATTGAAAAACGGATATAATATAATGCCCGACGGTGAAGAGATATTTTATATATCAAATCCGGCTATAGGACTTTGGGCATATAAGGACAGGTTTACTGAATAGTCAGGTAACACGAGCTTACAACAGATGGGAAACTAACAATGACTTCTCATGAAAAAACTGGATACAGTAAAATGGAGTAAGAAACAGTTAAAAATTATTATCACAGAAACCGGGTAAATAATAAAACAAAATGAGGCAAATATTGATAATAATACACTAAAAATAAATTAGTTATCAAAAAATAATGTTCCTCAGGTAAAGGCTGATTTAAATGGATGCCAATTCTTCTGAAGAAATTGAAAAATAAAAAACACACATTAAATAACATTAATGAAGATAGTAATAGACGATAAAATACCGTATATCAAAGGAGCTTTGGAACCATTTGCAGAGGTTATATATCTGCCCGGCAACAAAACCACATCTGAAATAGTAAAAGATGCTGATGCGTTAATTACCAGAACGCGTACAAAATGTAATAAAAATTTGCTTAACGGCTCAAATGTTAAATTCATTGCAACAGCAACTATCGGTTACGATCATATCGATACTGAATATTGCAAAAAGGCAGGTATAAAATGGACAAATGCACCGGGTTGTAACGCTGAAAGTGTGAATCAGTACATTGCCTCTGCCCTTTTTTCTTATTCGCGGGAAAAAAGATTCAATCTTAAAGACAAAATAATAGGAATTGTAGGTGTAGGTCATGTAGGCATCAGGGTAGCAGGTTTATGCGAAACTGTTGGCATGAAAGTTCTTCTTAACGATCCTCCCCGGGAAAGATCGGAAGGCACAACACAATTTATTTCTCTCGAATATATAAAGGAAGAGGCTGATATCATAACCTTTCACGTCCCACTTAATATTGCAGGTAAGGATGCCACAATCCATATGGTTAACAAAGAGTTTCTGCAAAATCTGAAAAAAAATCCTTTACTTATAAACTCATGCAGGGGAGAGGTGTTTGAAACAGCAGCATTAAAAGAAGCTTTAATAAAGGAAAAAATTACCGGCTTCATAGCCGATTGCTGGGAAAATGAACCGGATATAGACCTTGATTTACTGAATCTTGCCAATTACGGAACACCTCATATCGCAGGATATTCAAGAGATGGAAAAGCTAACGGTACAAAAATGAGTGTACGGGCTGTCAGCCGCTTCTTCAATCTAAGTATCGACGACTGGGAGCCGGATAACGTGGAACTTCCACCGGAAACAATCATCGAACTGGATGGCAAAAAAAATAGTGAATACTCCTTACTGACTAAAGCAGTATTATCGACTTATAAAATCGAAAACGACGATAAAAGGCTCAGATATTCACCGAAAAAATTTGAAAAACTGAGAGAAGATTACCCTTTAAGACGTGAATTTGATACCTATACAATTAAATCCCGGAATCTTGACAAGAGAACTTTGGAAAAACTAAAAAAATTGGGATTTAATATCGAACAATTATAAATAATTATAAAATTTTAACCACATGAATAAATTAGCAGACATCGGATTAATAGGTTTGGCTGTAATGGGCGAAAACCTTGTATTAAACATGGAACGTAACGGATATACCGTTGCTGTTTTTAACCGTACTGTGAGCAAAGTTGATAAGTTTATCGATGGCCGCGGTGCCGGTAAAAATTTTATCGGAGCTCATTCCATAGAAGAACTTGTTGCTTCTCTCAAGCGCCCCCGGAAAGTTATGCTATTAGTAAAAGCCGGTAAACCGGTAGATGACTTCATTGACAAAGTAATACCTTATCTTGAACCGGGTGATATTATCATTGATGGGGGGAACTCGCACTTTCCCGATACTATAAGACGTACTGAATATGTTGAAAGTAAGGACTTGTTATATATAGGTACCGGAGTATCCGGAGGTGAAGAAGGAGCACTTAAAGGTCCCTCCATAATGCCCGGTGGGTCGCCGGATGCATGGCCTGAAGTAAAAGAAATATTTCAGAGTATCGCTGCAAAAGTGGAGGACGGATCACCCTGTTGTGACTGGGTAGGTGAAAACGGTGCAGGTCATTTCGTTAAGATGGTACATAACGGTATTGAATATGGTGACATGCAAATTATTACCGAGGCTTACCATCTGATGAAAAATCTTCTGGGAATGAATAACCAGGAGATGCATGAAATTTTTAAAAAATGGAATGAAGAAGAATTAGACAGTTACCTCATAGAAATAACGCGGGATATTTTGGGATTTAAAGATGAGAACGGGGAAGAAACTGTTGAAATGATACTGGACACGGCAGGACAGAAGGGCACAGGGAAATGGACAGGTATCGCAGCACTTGATATAGGAATTCCTCTTACTTTAATAGGAGAATCAGTATTTGCCCGTTGCCTCTCAGCCCAAAAAGAACTGCGGGTAGAGGCTTCCAAAATATTAAACGGACCAACACCAAAATTTGAAGGTGACAAGAATCAGTTTATAGATGATATGAAAATGGCGTTGTACGGAGCTAAAATAATATCTTACGCCCAGGGTTACAATCTAATGATGGAAGCAGCCAAAGAATACGGATGGAATCTTAACTACGGCGGAATTGCATTAATGTGGAGAGGAGGATGTATAATACGGTCGGCATTCCTTGCTGATATCAAAAAAGCATTCGATAATAATCCGGAACTGCCTAACCTGTTGATGGATCCTTTCTTTAAAGGAAAAGTGGAAAAAGCGCAGGAGGGATGGCGCAGGATTTGCTCACTTGCACTTAGCAATGGCCTGCCTGTACCTGCGCTGACTTCAGCTCTTTGCTATTTCGACGGCGTGAGATGTGAGAGACTCCCTGCTAATCTGTTACAGGCACAAAGGGACTATTTCGGTGCCCATACCTATGAAAGAATCGATAAACCCCGTGGTGAATTTTTTCATACCAACTGGACAGGCCACGGAGGAGATACTGCATCTTCAACTTATAATGCATAACCAACTACATTCTCCGTGAAACGGGAGGGAACAGTTCCTTCCCGTTTTTTATCTTAAGCTGGCCATTAAAAAAAGATTATCTATATATAAAATAATACATACTTTCTTTATAGTTCCGGTTTATATCAACAGGAAAATATTATCATTGTCCTGTTTTTATCAATTAACAAATATATAAAAGTAATAAACCACAATTTTTTCTTAATTTCAACCAACTGATGATATCATACTCGAATTATTAAAAATCATAAAAAAGTCATGGGATTAAGTCCGAGAATGAAATTTCTTTTAAAAAACGGGCTAAGAGGATTAGCCTGGCTTGCAATCATACTGCTTGCCTATATTTTTTTTGAGGAAATTGTCATCTCTAAAAATCCTGATGCATGGATTGAACCTTTTTATGCCAAGCCGGGGATAATTTATCTCATCTATCTGTGTTCCGAATTCTTTTTTGGAATCATTCCGCCTGAACTTTTTATGATATGGGCTATAAACAAAGCCAATATTACTCATTATATTTATAATATCATATTTTTTGCCTTCTCCTCCTATCTCCTCGGATACGTTACATTCCTAATAGGTCATTATATACACAGCAGGGTGACATTCCGTTATATCAGGATTAAATTTCTGAAAAATCTATGGCCATTGCTACGTAAATACGGATTATTTCTTATTATTGTAGCGGGACTCACCCCCTTGCCTTGGTCGGCAGTATGTTTAATTGTGGGGTCGGCAGGGTACCCTTCAGGCAAATTCCTGCGTTTTGCTTTGTTCAGATTACTACGTTTTGCTGTTTACGGCTATATTATTTATCAGACTCATCAGATATAAATTATCATTTTTACAGTTCCCTGATCCATATATTCCTATAGCTCACCGGATTACCATGGTCTTGCAATACAATACTTCCTGGCCCGTGCTCCTCAACACTATATTCGGGAATTCCGATAAATTCTGTCGGACCGCGCAGTTTTACATTGTTTTGTACCAACACACCATTATGGATAACAGTCACTGTAGGCGGGGTAAAATAAGTACCACCATCATTAAATCGCGGAGCGGTATAAATTATATCATATACCTGCCACTCTCCAGGTTCCTTACATGCATTGACAAGAGGTGCATACTGTTTATAAATGCTTGCAGCCTGACCGTTACGATAGGTACGGTTATTATAACTGTCGAGCACCTGCACTTCGTAACGCTCCTGTAAAAATATACCACTATTACCACGCCCCTGACTCTTGCCGGTAACTTCTGATGGAGTACGCCATTCGATATGAAGTTGGAAATCCTCAAATACCCTTTTAGACTTGATCACTCCTGATCCTTTTACCACAGTTACACAGCCATTTTCAATTTTCCATCCGGGTTCCCCGCCATCAGAACTCATCCACTCACTTTCCAAATCAACGCCGTCAAAAAGTACGATGGCATCCGAAGGTGCATCTGCCGGAGTTTTTCCCGGTGTAACCACTGCTACTTCCGGATCCCATATTTCAGTCATTTCAGGCTTCATTTTCATTGGCTCCTCTGTTTGAGCCAATACTCCCAATGCTGATAAAAACATAAGGGAAAAAAATATTTTGATCTTTTTCATAGTTAAATATTATTTAATTAAATAATGAGTTCAGCATAAAAACTAAATTTTTATTTATAAAATTTTTATATTTTTTCATAAATAACTATATATCAATTTAATAAATTTATTTAAAAAGGGCGCGAGGCGTCTTTTTAGACAAGACTCAATCATTTCCTTTACAATCCGAGTTCCTGCATTATTGTCTCAATTTTAATATTAGCCTTTTTTTCGGCATCATCAAATTGATCTCTGGAGTCCACTCCCCCTTTAACCTCAAAATAAAATTTGATTTTAGGCTCGGTACCGGATGGTCTCACTGATATTTTAGATCCACCAACAGTAAAAAACTGCACTACATTTGCCGGAACCTTTTGTTCTATTTTTTTCTCTTTACCTGTTATGAAATTTTTTTCTTTTAGAGAAAAATAATCCTTCATCCGTTCCAGTGGTGATCCTCCTATTGATTCAGGGGGATTTTCACGGAAATCATTCATCATATTTTGTATTTCGTCGGCGCCGGCTTTGCCTTTACGCACAACGTATATCATTTTTTCTTTGGAATAACCATATTCAAGATAAATATCCTGCAACAACTCATATAAAGTTTTACCCTGATCAATAGCCCATGCTGTTATTTCAGCCATGAGGGCGCATGATGAAACTGCATCTTTATCACGCACAAAATCAGCCGGCATAAAACCAAAACTTTCTTCTCCCCCACCGATATATTTCTTTTTACCCTCCAGCTCACGAATAACTTCAGCAATAAATTTAAAACCGGTATATACATCAAAGCACTCAACATTATTTTTCTGTGCAATGGCAGTTACCATTTCTGTAGTAACAATTGTTTTTACTATGAACTCGTTACCTTTCATGGCATTTGCATCTTTCATCTTGGTGATAATGTAATAAATAAATAAAAGTGTAGTCTGGTTACCATTAATAATTATGTATTTACCTTTATCATTCTTTACTGCCACTCCTATCCTGTCACCATCGGGATCAGAAGCCATCACCACATCGGCGTTTGTTTCAGATGCTTTCTTCAGAGCCATTTCCATGGCAGCTTTCTCTTCAGGATTGGGAGAAATCACAGTGGGAAAATCACCACTTACCACATCCTGCTCAGGAATATTAATAATATTAGTAAATCCGAATTTGTGCAAAGCAGCAGGTACCAGCTTAACTCCGGTGCCATGGATTGGCGTATATACAATTTTAATGTCTTTATGTCTTGTAACTATATCAGGGGATATGGAAACAGTTCCGACTTTTTCAAGAAATCTATTATCAATCTCCTCCCCTATAATTTCTATCAATTCATCTGGTCCCTGAAATTTTATATCCTCTGGATTTATTTTCCTTACTTCATTAACAATATTAATATCATGTGGTGCGACAATCTGCGATCCATCATCCCAATATGCTTTGTAACCATTATACTCTTTCGGATTATGAGAGGCTGTAATGACAATGCCGCTCTGACAGTCCAGTTCCCGTATAGCAAATGAAAGTTCAGGCGTTGGCCGCATACCATCAAACAGGTACACCTTAATACCGTTTGCAGCAAATATCTTAGCAGAGCTTTCAGCAAACAAACGGCTATTGTTGCGGCAATCGTGTCCTATTGCAACCTTAATTTGTTCCAGATTAGCGAAATTTCTCCGCAGATAATTAGAAAGCCCCTGAGTAGCTGCGCCTACCGTATAAATATTAATCCTGTTGGTTCCGGCACCCATAATTCCTCTTAATCCGCCGGTACCGAATTCAAGGTCTTTATAAAAAGAATCGATCAACTCGTCAGGATTCTCCATATCAAGAAGTCTTTGAACTTCTTTCCGCGTATTTTCATCATAAATTGGAGAAAGCCACCTTCCGGCCTTTGATCTCATTTGGTTTATTAATTCACTATTATACTTCATTGAATTATTTTTTTGATATTTTTTCCACACAAATTTTCAAGCTGTCCCTCCAGTATGGAATTTTAAGGTCAAATGTACTTTTTATTTTAGATTTATTCAAAACACTGTAATGGGGACGTTTTGCCGGCATAATAAATTCTTCCGAAAGCACAGGATATACCTTACAATTAATGCCTGAGATATCAAAAATAGTCCTGGCAAAATCATACCAACTCGCAACACCTTCGTTTGAAAAATGATAAATTCCGTAAATATGCCTTTCAGAATTTTTCTCACAGAACCGGATAATGGAAAAAACAGCCCGTGCAAGGTCAGCAGCATAGGTAGGTGTTCCGATTTGGTCAATGACTACTTTCAGTGATTCATTATTTTCTCCAAGTTGGAGCATTTTCTTTACAAAATTATTACCATAGGATGAATACAACCATGAAGTTCTGATAATTATGGATTGTGGATTAACTGACAGGCACCTTTGTTCACCTTCGAGCTTCGTCTTTCCATAGACGGTCAAAGGATTTTCTTTATCACCTTCTGAATAAGGCAACCATGTCTCCCCACTGAAAACATAATCAGTTGAAATATTAATAAAACCGGCATTTACCTCCCGGACTGACTTAGCAATAAAGCCGGGAGCAAATGCATTTATTTTTCTGGCAGTCTCGTAATCTTTTTCAGCGTCATCAACAGCAGTATATGCAGCACAATTAATTACAAAATCCGGCTTCTCACTTCTAAAAAATTGCTGAACCTTCCCTTCATCAGTAATATCCAATGAATCAATATCCGTAAATAGATAATCCCATTGAGGAAATTCTCGTGATATCTCCTTTAATTCACTCCCCAACTGACCGTAAGATCCTGTTACTAATACCCGCATTTTAATTTAAAATTTACGATTTACAAATAATTTATTTTGAATCTGGCTTAAAAAGCATTAAAAAAGTAGTATCAAATTCCAATATATTTTAGTGATTATTTGGTATTTTACTAATATAGCCATAGCCAATTATTCCCGTAAAGCGTTTTAAATTACAAATTCTAACTTTTCTGGTATATAAAATTAATCTCTGTTTGTTCAAAATTCGGGGCATCAAGATCTTTTTCTGAAATAATTGGCTTGACAAATCCCAGTTGCCAGTCAATTTTCAGTAAAGGGTCATTGATATTGATAGTTCTCTCAGCTTCCCTGTTATAGAAATTATCGCATTTATAAGTAAACACAGCTGTTTCACTGAGCACCGAAAAACCATGGGCAAAACCTCTGGGTATAAACAACTGCTTTTTATTTTTATCATTAAGTTCCATGCCATACCACCGGCAAAAAGTGGGAGAACCTTTTCTTAGATCTACTGCTACATCATAAACCATTCCTTGTATTACCCTTACAAGCTTCGATTGCGAATAGGGTTCCAGTTGAAAGTGCAATCCACGCACCACTCCTTTAACCGATTTAGATTCATTGTCTTGTATAAATGAGGCATGCAATCCATAATTCTTATATCTGTCGGATTGGTATGATTCAAAAAAATACCCCCTGTCGTCTTCAAAAACAACTGGTTCTATCACCAGCAGCCCGGGTATAAATGTTTCAGTTACTTTCATCTGTTTAAAATTTTTTTGCTTACAGAAAAATCTGTGATGGATTTTTAATACGTTCAGGAACTCTAATAATTTTTTTAATCATATGTAAGTGTGTGTTTTGCGATGTAAGAATTCATCTTCGTTTCATCATTTATAATTATTATAATTAAAAAGAAACTATTTGCTTTTCAGCCAAATCCATCAGGTACTCTCCATATTTGTTCCCGCATAAAGATTTTGCAAGCTTAATTAATTGATCCTTGCTGATAAATCCTTTTTTATAAGCTATTTCTTCGATACAGGAAATTTTTAATCCTTGCCGTTTTTCAATAGTAGCAATAAAATTTGAAGCCTGCAACAAACTGTCATGAGTTCCTGTATCCAACCATGCAAACCCCCTTCCCAGTAATTTTACATTAAGACGTTTTTCTTCGAGATAAAGCCTGTTCAAATCAGTAATTTCCAATTCACCACGTGCTGAGGGCTTTAACTTTTTAACTTTTTCAACTACATCATTAGAATAAAAATACAGACCCGTTACGGCATAGTTGGAACGTGGATTTTGCGGTTTTTCTTCGATCGAAATGACCTTACCCTCCTCATCAAATTCAACGACCCCATATCTTTGGGGATCATTTACATAATAACCGAAAATATAAGCGCCGCCCTGAAGCATAGAGGCATCCTCAAGTACTGACCGGAAATTATATCCATAAAAAATATTATCACCGAGTATCATACATACATTGTCATCGCCGATAAATTCTCTCCCCAATATAAAAGCTTGTGCCAATCCTCCCGGAGAAGGCTGAACTTTATATAAAATATTTAGTCCCAACTGACTGCCATCATTGAATAATTCCTCGAAATTACCAATATCCCCCGGAGTTGATATGATCAAAATATCCCGGATCCCTGCCAGCATCAAGACAGATAAAGGATAATAAATCATCGGTTTGTCATATACCGGTAAAATTTGTTTTGAAATTGACCTGGTAATAGGATAAAGTCGGGTACCAAGTCCACCGGCAAGAATAATTCCTTTCATATAGATATAATTTAATTTTATTATCAATCTATTTAAAATCTGTCTTCAGAGTCCGCTGACCCATCCTGAAAATAATCATTTACAAAATAGTAAACTCACATTTGTTGGTTTATCAGCGAACTTTCTAATCCATACTCTTGACTTTATTTACAGACAATATTTAGTCAAAGTAGTCTGAGTCCTTAAAACCTACTTACTTTTTTCTCTGCAGCTGAAATAAATAAGCTATAAAAAAGCCACCACTGAAAAATAGCAGAATTCAAAAGTAATAAAAAATAAAATGCTGAAAACTTTTGAAATAAGTGAATTAAGTTATATTTTTGCGCGCGATTTATAACAAAGATAATGTCTAACTTATTAATTTATTTAAAATTACATGACTGAAAAAAAGAAAGAAAATGTTGACAAAAAAACAAAAAAAGTAACGGAAGCTGCTACAAGGGAAGAAAAAATGGAGCACAGTCAGGCGGAAGAAACAAAATCTGAAAAAAAGTCTTCCGAACCTAAGAAAAAAACGGCTGAAGAAAAAATCCAGCCGGAAAATGAGGAAAAAGAAATCGGCAAGGTTACTGCTAAGGAGAAAGTCGAAAAGGCTGAAGAAGAAACAAAAGTTATGGAATCCAAAGCTGAAGTAAAAACCGAAAAAGAAGAAAAAGAAGCCAAAGAAGAAAAAGAAAAACCGGAAGTTGCAGAGAAAGAAAAGATAAAAGACGGCAAAAAAGAAAAAGCTACTGAAGAAGAAGAAAAAAAAGAGATCCCACAGGCGGAGAGCAAGACAGAAAAATCTGAAGAATTTGACTGGGACAGCTACGAAAATGCTATTGAAGCTTATTCCGACAAACAAAGAGCTGATCTGGAAGAAATATACAACAACACTTTAAGTACGGTAACTGAAAAAGAGGTACATCAGGGCAAAGTAATAGCTATGAGCAAGCGCGAGGTTGTTGTAGATATAGGATACAAATCGGACGGGATAGTCAGTTTGAACGAATTCCGCTACAATCCTGACCTAAAAGTAGGAGATACAGTCGACGTATATATTGAAAGCCTGGAGGACAAGAAAGGACAAATGATCCTTTCTCATAAGAAAGCAAGGGCAACAAGGTCATGGGAACGTGTAAACGAAGCTCTCGAAAAAGATGAAATAATCAATGGATATATTAAATGCCGTACAAAGGGAGGTATGATAGTTGATGTTTTCGGTATAGAGGCCTTCCTTCCCGGTTCTCAAATAGATGTTAAACCTATACGGGATTACGATATATATGTGGGTAAAACAATGGAATTTAAAGTTGTGAAGATCAACCATGAATACCGTAATGTGGTTGTTTCTCACAAAGCCCTTATAGAAGCAGAACTTGAACAACAGAAAAAAGAAATAATCGCCAAACTGGAAAAAGGACAGGTACTTGAAGGAACTGTTAAAAACATCACTTCATATGGTGTATTTATGGATTTAGGCGGAGTAGACGGACTGATTCATATCACTGACCTCTCTTGGGGACGTATCTCCCACCCCAATGAAATTGTAGAGCTTGACCAAAAGCTTAATGTGGTAATCCTTGATTTCGACGATGACAAGAAACGTATAGCTTTAGGACTTAAACAACTTACCCCTCACCCATGGGACAAGCTTGATCCTGAACTGAAAGTTGGTGATAAAGTGAAAGGCAAAGTAGTTGTACTCGCTGATTATGGAGCATTTGTGGAAATTGCCCCGGGAGTAGAGGGATTAATTCATGTTTCTGAAATGTCATGGAGTCAGCACCTCCGAAGTGCCCAGGATTTTCTGAAAGTGAATGACGAAGTAGAAGCAGTTATTCTGACACTCGATCGTGAGGAACGGAAAATGTCACTTGGAATTAAACAACTCAAAGAAGATCCGTGGGAAAAAATCGAAGAGAACTATGGTGTAGGCACCAAACATAAAGCTGTCGTCCGTAACTTCACCAATTTCGGAGTCTTCGTTGAAATAGCAGAGGGAGTTGACGGACTTATACATATTTCTGATTTGAGCTGGACGAAAAAAATTAAGCATCCTTCTGAATTCACCTCTATCGGTGAAGAAATTGAAGTAGTAGTTCTGGATATCGATAAAGATAACCGTCGCCTAAGTCTCGGACACAAACAACTGGAAGAAAATCCGTGGGAAGTTTTTGAAACAATTTTCACCACTGATTCAATTCACGAAGGAACTGTAGTTGACCTGATGGACAAGGGAGCTGTTGTAGCGTTACCATATGGAGTTGAAGGATTCGCAACACCGCGTCACCTTGTAAAAGAAGATGGAACACATGCTAAACAAGACGAAAAGCTTGATTTCAAGGTTATCGAATTCAATAAGTCGGCTAAACGTATAATAGTATCACATTCCAGGGTCTACGAAGATGCCAAACGTTCCGAAAGCTCACCAAAGCGTAAGTCACGTTCAACTAAAAAGGCAGTTAAATCGGTAAATGATAACATCGAAAAAACTACACTTGGAGATATTAGTGATTTGGCTGCGCTCAAGACAAAAATGGAAGAAAAAGAGAAAAAAAATAAATAAATGCCTGCCGGTTAATTTATTTTTCGCAGGAATTTCGTACATTGTATCATGATATCCGAAATTCTAAAAAAAGAAAATTATACCCTCGTCAGGGTAACCACAGAAAGGTTGGACATAAACACGTCACCCGAGTTAAAATCAGAGCTGGTTTTACTAAATAATAATGGAGAAAAAAATATAGTGATGGATATGTCCAAAGTTAATTATTGCGATTCTACAGGATTGCGTACTATTTTAGTTGGAAACCGCTTGTGTGAAAATGCTATAGGTACATATATCTTATTTGGATTGCAACCCGATGTGGAACATATGATAAGGATATCAATGCTTCATACTGTGTTATTAATAACCAAAACACAAAAAGAAGCAGAGGAATTGCTGAAAATAAAAATGAATCTCTGATCATCCCGTAACAGGAGGACTCTCATTTAAAAAATTCAGGACGAAAATTTATAAGAAACAGCTTTTCAACTGACCTTGTAAAAGCTGTATAGAGCCACCTGTAATATTCATTATCGAGCATATTCTCAATCAGATAGCCATGATCAATAAATACAGCTTTCCATTGTCCGCCCTGAGCTTTATGGCAAGTCAGCGCATAGGCATATTTTACCTGTAGCGCATTAAAATATGGATTATTCCTAATTTTCTCCCATCGGTCGCGTTTATTTTTTATGTCGGTATAATCTTCTGCAACTGATTCGAACAATTGTCTGTTCTGATCAGATGAAAATGAAGCTGTTTCGATAGATAATGTATCAAGAAAAATCTTACAGTCTGTTTCAACATCTTCGTAATCAATAAACCTCAGGCATACATCAGCAAAGTGAAATCCATAAACTTTTTCATAGCCATAAATTTTAACCACTTCAGCAATATCACCGTTTGCTATAAAATCAAGTTTTTGAGTATCATCTTTCCAGTAATAATTATTTTTCACAACCATTAGTATGTCACCACGATTTATCTGGTCCTCGCGAAAAAGTATTGAATCCCTGATACCTTGATTATATAAATTGGCTCTTTTGTTTGAGCGGGTCACTACAGTGGTCTCAAAAAGACCATATTTTTCATAGCACATAGTAATACTTTCCACAAGATCTTCACCTGAAATTCTTACTACATCTGTGGATGAATCAATATTCAACTTAAAAAAACCTGTATTCATTCTCTTGCTGATCGTTTTTCTTATCTGCGTTGCGCAGGATAGAATTCCTGAGTCAGATGCCTGTCTGACGACATCAGTAAGCTCATATTCTATGACCTTAACTCCGTAACTACTCAAAGCTGAAACATCCAAAGCAGGACTCATATTAATGCCCACAGGTGGAAGCTGAGCTGTATCCCCTACAAGTATGAGACGACAATTTATACCCGAACTTATAAATTCAAAAAGATCATCCAATAACCTGCCACTCCCGAAAATAGAATTCTCTAAATTTTTATTGGATATCATAGATGCTTCATCAACAATAAAATAGGTATTCTTGTGGATATTCCTGTCAAGAATAAATCTTCCCATCCCATCAGAAGAAGATTGTTGCCTGTATATTTTCTTGTGTATTGTAAACGCAGGCATATCAGTATAACCTGACATAACTTTTGCTGCCCTCCCTGTAGGTGCCAGTAAAACAGGATAGATATTCACAGATGATAAACTCCTTGTAAGAGCGCTGATCATTGTGGTCTTTCCTGTACCTGCAAAACCTTTAATTAATATAATAACCTTCGATCCGGAAGAAGAAATATAATCCGATAATCCGGTAATTAAGCGGGATTGGCAATCTGTTGCAGGAAACCTTAAATTTTCCCTTAATAATGCTTCTATATGATTTTTCAACATACTTCCTAAAATAATATTCCCGAAATTAAAGTAATCTATTTTTTTTTATAAATTTGCAATCGGTCAGAATATAAATTATTAAAATAATAAAATTGAAACGAGCTATTACGGGTTACAATAATAAAATGTTTATATTTATGGCAAGTTTCATTTAACACGTTTCAAATTTTTAAACATGAAAACCTTTATTCAGATTGTACTAATAATTGTTGCTTTAGGTCTCACTTATTTGATCTACAAAAGCATTCAGAATCCAATAGATTTTGAAAAGTCGAGAGAAAAACGTTATGAAGCCACTATTCAAAAATTGAAGGACATAAGAAAGGCACAACTGGCATATAAAGATGTATATGGCAGATTTACAGGTAGCTGGGATACACTTATTGATTTTGTAAAAAACGATTCAGTAAGAAATGTCAGGAAGATCGGGGAACTGACTGACAGTATGATTGAAGCCGGCCTAACAGAAAAAAAAGCGCTAAGGCTGGGATTAATTATTCGTGATACCATCAAAGAAAGTGTTATAGATGCAATTTATGGAGGTTCTTATGACCCGGAACAACTTAAATATATTCCTGTTCCTGACACAACAGCAATATTTGATCTGGGCGCTAACATGATAACTACTGGTTCAGGTCTTGAAGTTCCTGTGTTCGAAGCCAAGGCTCATAATAATATTATATTAAGAGGACTTGATCGTCAGTATGTTATAAATCTCAACGAACAAAGAAGGCTGAATGAAAAATACCCCGGACTTAAAGTGGGGTCACTTACTGAAACTGTGAACAATGCAGGAAACTGGGAATAAACCTGATGCACAATTTAATAGCAGTACCGGAATTAAAAATAAATAACACAAATAAATATAGATTATCCATTCAGGTAAGTCTGAATGGATTTTCTTTTTCAATAATAGATACCGCTAAAAATAAATTATTAGCTGTACAGGAATCCCCTGCAACTATAAGTTCGGAAAATTTTCTGGGTCGCCGTTTTAATGAATGGAGCAGCGAACACGAGCTTTTAAAAAATAATTATGCTGAAACATTACTTCTCTTTGATACTGAAAAATTCACCCTTGTTCCCAGTGAAATTTATATTGAAGAAAAAAAGGACGATATCTTCAGACTTGTTTTCGGGAGACAGGCAGGAAATTCCCTGAAAGATTACTTCATTGAAAACATTCCCTGCCACTTGCTTTTTGCTATTCCCAACGAACTCGAGGAAACATTTGATAACACATTTTCGAACTACTCTTTGCTTCATCCGGTTGCAGTACTTAATCAAAAAATGCAAACTATTCGTGCAAAAGAAAAAAAAATACTGATACTATATTTTGAAAGAAATTATTTCTCACTTCTGTTTTACGTCGCTAAAAAATTGCAGTTGACTAATAGTTTTAGTTTCACCCATATAAATGATGTAATTTTCTATATACTTTCAATTTTAGAACAACAGGAAACCACTAAATTTGATGTAAAACTTTTTCTGGCAGGTGATATCAATTCTGATGATGAGCGTCATAATAAGCTGAAAAAATATTTCAGCAATATTGATTTCTTTATTCCTGATATAAATTATGACAGCAATACTCTTCAGCAATTATTGCACCGTTTTGTTACTTTGTGTTAACCATGAGAATTGTCGGGGGCAAATTTAAAGGAAGAATGTTCAAGCCGGATAAAAAATTCTCGGCCAGACCAACTACTGATTTGGCAAAAGAAGCGCTGTTCAATATCCTTACCAACAGGTATGAATTTACAGATATGAAAATACTTGATATGTTTGCCGGCACAGGAAGTATTGGATATGAATTCATCAGCAGGGGAGCCAGGAGTGTTACATTTGTGGAAAAAAATATATCTCATATAAAATTTATCAAAAAAGTAATCCGTGAACTGGAAATCAACAATGCAGTAATTATTTGCGAAAACGTTTTCAGTTATTTGAAAAAATGCAACATCAAATACGATATTATTTTTTGTGATCCCCCATATGACTTACCTCAGCTTGATGAAATTCCTCAATCTGTATTTCAATCAGATATCCTCAGCAAAAACGGAATATTAATCATAGAACATTCAAAAGACCACAATTTTTCAAATACTCCCAATTTTTATGAATCAAGGAAATACGGTAAAGTCAATTTCAGTTTCTTTTCTTAAATTCACTCAAAATCAAGCTTAAACCTTTCCTTAAGTAATTCAAGTGCAGGGTTCATTTTCACCATCTCTCTGTATTTATCTGAATCAGTATATATGATTTTATTTTTTTCAGTCAGACTCACATGGGTAACCAGATTAATTTTAGAATTTTTCAACTTCCTCCGTAACATTGAAACCAATTCTGGTTTTACACTGTTTATAAGGTCTTCCTGCATAGTGTTTTCAATTTCCAAAATAAGTTTGTAGCCATCACCTAAAGTTGGTTTCTTTGAAAGAGTTGACTGAAGATTAGGTCTGTCCTTATAGAGCTCCAGCAAAAGTTCCCATTCCCTGTTAAACTCCTCTTGTGAAAAATCTTCACATTCATCCGAATTAACATATATCTCATGCCTGTCCTTTTCAGACAACTTATCTTCATTGAATTTTCCTGCCAACGCATCTTTAATGGAGGGACCACTTATTTCAGATGACAACCGTCTTAATTTTTTTTCCGGTATCGCCTCTTTAGCCGGAGAAGATTTTTTTACTTTAACTGAATGATTATCTGAGCTTTCCTTTGAGAAAACAGGTTGAAGGATATCCTCCTGATGGGATGTATCAATTATTTTTTTTTTTGAGTCAACTGGGCAATCCTGATTAATGCAAGTTCAATTAGAAGCCGTTTATTTTGGATGATTTTATATTGCCCATCACATTCATTGCTTATCTCTAACGCATTAATAAGAAATTCAGCTTCACAATTATTGGCTTGTATTTTATAGCGATCTCTTATATCACCCCCTACCTCCAGAAGTTGCAGGGTAACTTTGTCCTTGCAGACCAAAAGATTTCTCAAGTGATTACTCAGACCGATAATAAAATGATGACCGTCAAATCCATGATGAAGTATATCATCGAAGATCATAAGTATTTCCGGAACTTCATATTTTAAAAAATGGTCGATCAGCCTGAAGTAATAATCATGGTCCAGGACATTAAGATTAACAAGTACCTCCTCATATGTAATATTTTTACCTGAATAACTTACAATCTGATCAAAAATTGACAGCGCATCCCGCATAGCCCCGTCAGCTTTCTGGGCTATAATATTCAGTGCCTCCTTTTCAATATCGACTCCCTCATTTTTGGCAACATACTCAAGGTGGTCTGCAATATCTGAAATACTTATCCTGTTAAAATCAAAAATCTGGCATCTTGATAAAATAGTAGGTATTATTTTATGCTTTTCAGTTGTTGCCAGAATAAAAATAGCATGCAGGGGAGGTTCCTCCAGTGTTTTCAGAAAGGCATTAAAAGCTTGTTGCGACAACATATGCACCTCATCTATGATATACACGCTGTACTTCCCAACCTGTGGAGGTATACGAACCTGATCTATAAGAAGCCTTATGTCATCTACAGAATTATTAGATGCGGCATCTAACTCATGAATATTGTAAGAACGGTTGGAATTAAATGCCTTACATGACTCACATTCATTACATGCTTCTGCTTCAGAAGAGAGATTGGAGCAATTAATGGTCTTGGCAAAAATACGGGCACATGTTGTTTTACCAACCCCCCTGGGACCGCAAAAAAGATAAGCGTGTGCAAGCTTATCATTTTTTATTGCATTCTTTAAAGTTTGGGTAATTGACGACTGTGCTATCACAGTATCAAAAGAATCCGGACGGTATTTTCGAGCAGATACAATAAAATTTTCCATTAATCCTTTAGTCTTTCTAAATTGATCAAAGATAAAAAAATATGCTTCTCTTCCTGCTAAAACTTATTAACAAAATATACTATTACGGGGGAGACTTTTGAATTATCAAATGGAGTTTGCCGGACAAATGAATAATTTACCGACCTAAATCATATGGTATTAAAGCACATTAAAAAATAAACGGATCGCCTATAAGAGAAGCATCGTCAGTCATAATTGTTTCAATGCTGCTTTATAGGTATTTAATGCCCTTTCCCTGGCAAATTTATGGTCAATTATAGGAGTTGTATATTTTTTTGTACCATATTCAGGAACCCATTTATTAATATATTCATTCTTTGGATCAAATCTTTGTTGCTGCCTTTCCGGATTAAATATCCTAAAATATGGTGCTGCATCACAGCCGGTTCCGGCTGCCCATTGCCAATTACCATTATTAGAAGCCAGCTCGAAGTCAAGAAGTTTCTCCGCAAAATAAGCCTCACCCCACCTCCAGTCAATCAACAGGTGTTTGACAAGAAAACTGGCAGTTACCATGCGCACACGGTTATGCATAAAACCTGTTTGATTAAGCTCACGCATCCCTGCATCTACCATCGGGTAACCCGTTTGACCATGGCGCCATCTTTTAAAATTTTTTTCATCATGAGTCCACTGAATAAAATCATATTCAGGCTTAAAGGACTTATCAACCACTTCAGGGAAAAAATACATAATGGTGGTAAAAAAATTCCTCCATATTAATTCATCCAAAAAACCCTCCGACAATTCCTTTGCCTTTTTAGTAAGAATGCGAATACTTATAGTTCCAAAACGCAAATGGATACCCAGGCGGCTGGTTCCGCGGAGAGCAGGAAAATCCCGCCTGCCATGATAATTTAAAATAATCTCTTCTGAAATAGTGGCAGGAGGTATTTCGATGGGACTTTCCTTAAAACCCAATTCATTTAGAGAGATTACTGGAAAAGGGTTGACCTTCATAAATTTTTGCATTAATCTTTCTGATGGAAAGGCGGAAATATTATCATCTTTTAAGGTCTGCTTCCATTTTTTACTATATGGTGTAAATATAGTATATGGGTTACCATTATCTTTGACAATTTCATTTTCCTCATAGATAATATGATCCTTAAACAGTTTGAAGCCGATACCAAGTCTCCTCAGAAAATTCCCAATTTTCCTGTCCCTGTCAATGCCATATGGCTCATAATCTTTATTAGCATAAACATCGGATATATCAAACTCTTCAAGCAATTTTTCAAAGGCATCCAGTGAATTTGCATGTATTAACCTTATTGAGCTTCCCTGCTTCTCCAATTTATTTTTTAGACTATTAATTTGGGAACAAATAAATGAAACCCGGGCATCATCTTTAACATTTAGCTTCCACAGAATTTTTTTGTCGAAAATAAAAACCGGCAGTACAGACAATCCTGATTTTAAAGCCTGATATAAACCGTGATTATCATTTAACCGTAAATCACGGCGAAACCAAAAAATAACCACCTTTTTATTTCGCGTTACATGTTTTTCCATTTTTTTGAAATATAACATTTTTCACCGTAGCGATGACTGCGCTTTCAAAATTTTTTATTGCGCTTCCCAATATTAACGCACACTGTAGAACTTCATTACACACACACTTTAGATATTTAGGTATAATTTTTATTTCTTTACTTAATAATTTACTATTTTGTAAATTAATCATTTTCTCCGGGCTTACACAAGAAAAAAGCCTCGTAAAATTTGGTTTTGGACTAAAAATCCATGAGCTAAGTATACTCATCAATAGTTAGATAATAATAAATACATACAAACATATGAGAAAAGGATTTGCAAGTGACAATAATTCAGGTGTTCATCCAGCTATATTCAGAGCTATGGAAAACGCCAACAGCGGACATGTCATAGGATATGGTAATGACTCTTATACAGGGGGAGCCATAAATTTATTCAGGGAAAAGTTTGGATTAGAGACAGAAGTATTTTTTGTTTTTAACGGTACTGGAGCAAATGTATTAGGCTTGTCAAGTGTAACACATAGTTTTCATTCCGTAATATGTGCAGAAACTGCCCATATCGAGGAAGATGAATGTGGAGCTCCTGAAAAATTTTTAGGATGCAAACTACTTACCGTCAAAACCAAAAACGGCAAACTAATTCCGGAAATAATTCAGAAACATTTAAAGGGATTTGACTTCGAACACCATTCTCAGCCCAGGATAATTTCCATTTCGCAGGCCACAGAAATGGGCACGGTATATAAGACATCAGAGATCAGGGAACTTGCAGATCTGGCCCATAAGTACAATCTTCTACTTCATATGGATGGAGCAAGAATAGCCAATGCAGCAGTATCTTTGGACCTCGATTTTAAATCCTTTACAAAAGATTGCGGCGTTGATGTTCTATCTTTTGGCGGTACCAAAAACGGGATGATGATGGGGGAAGCAGTCTTGTTTTTTAATCCTAAACATGCCCAAAATACTAAATACCTCCGCAAACAAAGCATGCAGCTATACTCAAAAATGAGATTCACATCTGCTCAATTCATCGCTTACTTTGAAGATGATCTTTGGAAAGAAACAGCATCACATTCTAATAAGATGGCTAAACTACTGGAAAAGGAAGTTAAAAAAATTCCGGGTATCACAATAACGCAGCCTGTTGAAGCTAACGGTGTATTTGCAAAAATTCCCCCCAAAATCATTAAATCATTACAGAAACATTTCTTTTTTTACCTTTGGAATGAACAAGAATCGGAGGTCCGCTGGATGACTTCATTCGATACAACTGAAACAGAAATATACGAATTCGTGGAATTAATAAAAACACTTATTACTGAAAAAAGCTGATGGATTAGAATATATTTCAACAAAAGTATGCGCATATTTAAATATTACCCAAGCAATCCGCAGAAACTTGACCATGAAATGGAAAAACGCATTTTTATTCACAGCTTGGTCTTTCCTGCTGCTTTTATTGTGGTCTTCTGGATGATAGAAATAATTAAACAAGTCACCGAAATAAATCTTGCTCATTTTGGAATTTACCCCTTACACCTAAAAGGAATTTACGGAATAGTGTTATCACCTTTTATACATTCAGGGTATAATCATCTTATTTCAAACTCGGTACCGTTTTTTATTTTAATGTTTGCGTTGATTTATTTTTATCGTAGAATTTCTTACCGAATTTTCTTTCAACTTTATATCCTTTCGGGTATTTGTGTTTGGCTGGCAGGTCGCGAAGCCTGGCATATCGGTGCCAGCGGCGTAATTTATGCCATGGCCTCCTTTCACTTTGTCAGCGGTATAATACGTAATGATGTAAGACTGCTTACATTATCGGTAGTAGTTGTTTTTCTTTATGGGGGAATGATATGGGGATTATTACCTGTAGATCCACGAATATCATGGGAAGGTCACCTCTGGGGAGCAATTTCGGGAGTAATTCTGGCTTTTTATTACCGAAAATATATTATACGTAGAGATAAATTTGACTGGGAGGAAGATGAGGAAGAAGAAAAAAAGGAAGAAGAGATTAAATCCCTTAAAGATAGTGGCAAATATGGGAAACAGGAAAATAATTATCAGAACAATACATCACAAACCGGTTTTTCAGATATAAACTATACCGGAAAATTTTAATTATTGTTGAATTCGGTATAAAAAACTAAAATTTTTATTTATGAAATTTATATGTTTTTTATATATAATTGAAAATCAGTTTAATAAATTTTATTAATTTGTCTGAAAAGAGCGCGAAGCGCCTTTTTAGACTAGACTCATTGTTGAGTTCGGTATAAAAACTAAAATTTCGGGTTATAAACTTTCTATATTTTTTTATATGACTA
This sequence comes from uncultured Prolixibacteraceae bacterium, assembly GCA_964611525.1. Taxonomy (GTDB): domain Bacteria; phylum Bacteroidota; class Bacteroidia; order Bacteroidales; family Prolixibacteraceae; genus JAAYJR01. The sequence goes on along the minus strand of CAZTAL010000019.1, from coordinate 15,573 downwards.
AAAATCAGTTTGATAAATCTTATTAATTGTCTCCTGACGATAATTATTTGTAATATCAAAAACTTCCCTGACATACAGGTCTTCCCAGCTAATAGTCTAGTCTGAAGCACTATCATAACTTAATATATGGATACCCATATTATTGTAAATACAAAAGAAAATAGCAGTAAGTATTCGTAGTTTGTTAAAAAATACTATTTTTACGTCATAAAACACGAGGTTCATTAACGCATGATTAGCAGAAGGATTATCCGTACGAAAGTGCTGCAGATACTGTATGCATACTATTCTTCGCCAGAAAAATCGCTCAGCAACACTGAGAAAGAGCTTTTTTTTGGTATAAATAAGACATATGATTTATATCATTTTTTAATGTTCCTGATAATTGATATTGCTGATTATGCCGAACGGCGGATTGAAATAAGGAAAAACAAACACCAACCTACTAGCGAAGATTTAAATCCAAATACAAAATTCATTGATAACAGGCTGATCCAACAACTACGTATAAATAAGCAATTAAATTCTTATATCAATAGAAAAAAACTAAGTTGGATAAACCATCCTGAATTAATCAGAGAACTTTATCAACTTATGGTTAATTCTGTTTTCTACAAGGAATATATGTCAGATAATCATTCTTCATACGCAGAAGACAGGAAATTTGTAAATAGAGTATTCACAGAAATAATACTTTTAGAGGAATATTTATACGAAGTACTGGAAGAACAAAGTATATATTGGAATGATGACGTTGAATTCGTGATTTCCATGATTACAAAAACACTAAAAAGGTTTACACAATATTCTGATGTCGGTCAAAAATTAATGCCACTATACAAGGACAATGAAGACAGGGAATTTGCCAAAGACCTATTGCGTAAATCAATAATAAACCACGATGAACTTCGGGATTTTATTAAAATACATTCCCGCAACTGGGATTTGGAACGAATTGCATTTATGGATATTCTGATCATGCAACTCGCTGTGGCCGAATTCCTTTATTTTCCTTCTATTCCAACGAAAGTTTCTTTAAACGAGTATATTGAAATATCAAAATATTACAGCACCGAGAAAAGCAAGAATTTCATTAATGGAATTCTTGATAAGACCCTGAAGGATTTGAAAGAAACCGGTAAAATCAATAAAACCGGCCGTGGCCTTATAGGGGAAGAATAAATGTTTAATGCTACTTTTCCTTATAATTGCTCTTTGCAATATTAATGCACACTGTAAAACTTCATGACGGTACCATTTTAGATATTTAGGTATTATTTTTTTTTATTACAGCATTTTATGCAAGTGAACACAGATTATATATTCAAAAAACAAAACATTTACCTATTTTTGCAATTAAAATATACTAAAAATTTTTAATAATGATTGATAATCTTTTAATGATGCAACCTGAAGGTCAGGAGGGTAATCCGCTGATGAGTTTCCTCCCACTACTCCTGATCGTTGTAATTTTTTATTTTTTCATGATACGTCCACAAATGAAGCGGCAGAAAGAAATTCGCAAGTTTCGCTCAAGTCTTTCGAAAGGTGATAAAGTAGTAACCACAGGAGGAATTTACGGTCGCATTGTAGAAGTTAAGGAAACAACAGTAACTCTTGAAGTTGCCAAAGATGTACAAATTAAAGTTGATAAGAACGGAATTATCAAAGACATGACTGACATGCCTCAACAAAGATAATATTGTAAAAAACTGAAATACATCATTTTTTTGAAAAAATAAGGTTAAACATTAAACCGGAAGTGCATTATATCGCCATCTCTGACAATATAATCCTTTCCCTCAATGGCAATTTTTCCCGCATCGCGGCAACCATGTTCTGAGCCGAATTTTATATAATCTTCATATTTAATCACTTCAGCACGTATAAATCCCCGCTCAAAATCGCTATGAATGATCCCTGCAGCCTTTTGTGCTCTGGTACCCTCTGAAAATGTCCATGCATGTGTTTCATTAGGTCCGGTCGTAAAAAAGGTATGCAGCTTCAATAATCGGTAAGCTGAATAAATAAGCTTGTTAATCCCCGGTTCATCGAGCCCTAACTCCTCCAAAAATAACTGTTTATCTTCATAGACCTCTAATTCTGCAATATCCGCTTCAATGGCCGCTGCTAAGATTAACAATTCACTATCCTCGTTTTTAACAGATTCTTTAAAATCCTCCACATACTTATTTCCAATCTTTGCAGAAGATTCATCTACATTACAGACATAAAGCACAGGTTTGTTTGTCAACAAAAACAATTCATTGGCAATTTCAGATTCTTTTTCACTTAATTTTAGCATTCGTGCCGATTGTCCCTGCTCCAGCACTGATTTATACCTCAAAACCAGATCATATAGTTTTTTTATTTTAGGATCATCATCGTGCCTTGCCTGTTTTTGAAGTTTTTCAAGACGATTTTCAATAGTCTCCAGATCTTTTAATTGCAATTCAGTATCAACTACTTCTTTATCACGCACCGGATCGATTGAACCGTCAACATGGGCAATATTATTGTTATCAAAACAACGCAACACATGAATGATGGCATCAGTTTCCCTGATATTTGCAAGAAACTGATTTCCCAGTCCTTCCCCTTTGCTTGCACCTTTAACTAAACCGGCAATATCCACAATCTCTACTGTAGCGGGAACAATCTTTTTGGGATTATCTATTTCCGCAATTTTGATCAAACGTTTATCAGGTACGGTTATCACTCCCATATTAGGTTCAATCGTACAAAAAGGAAAATTTGCAGATTGGGCTTTTGAGCTGGACAAACAATTAAAGAGTGTCGATTTTCCCACATTTGGCAATCCTACGATTCCACATTTTAAAGCCATATCAGATAATTAAAAATTGTATGACAAAGTTAATGGTTTATCTTTGTTAAAGATAATTAAACCTTTTAGTTATTAATAGGTCATTAATATTAAACTTAAGGATATGCAAAATGATGAAAGCAAACTTATTGCCGACCTGAAACAGGAAAGCAAAAAAGAACTTGCTTTTGAAAGGTTAGTAAAATTATACCAGGAAAGGCTCTACCATCATATCCGTAAAATGGTAATTAATCACGAAGACACTGATGATATTCTTCAAAATACTTTTATTAAGGTGTGGAAAGGAATTGACACATTCAGGGGAGAGTCCAGCCTTTATACATGGCTTTACCGTATTGCAACCAATGAATCAATTACATTTCTGAATTCAAAAAAAAACAGAAAATTCCTTCCTGCTAGTGATGCAACCGATTTTTTAATTGATAACCTTAAAACAGATCCTTATTTCGAAGGAGATGAAATACAGATGAAATTGCAGGAAGCAATTATTAAATTGCCTGAAAAACAACGAATAGTATTTAATATGAGATATTTCGATGAAGTGAAATATGATGATATGTCAGAAATACTCAATACCTCTGTTGGAGCCTTAAAAGCTTCATATCACCATGCTGTAAAAAAAATAGAGCAATATTTAAAATCATCTGATTAAACTATTTATTTTAAACTTTTTAAAAATTGAAATGTCAAATACAAAAAATAATATTATGCATGAACCTGAAAAAACAGGAAAAGAATTATCGAAAATAAAAAGGGATAGTCCGTTTGGAGTACCTGAAAATTATTTTGATAATTTTTACGATCGGCTTAGAAATAATATTCATGAAGAAGATATAAGTCATTCAACAGGAAGGGAGAAAATTATTAAATTAATAAATCCCGCTTTGCAGGTAGCCGCCGTACTCGCCTTGATTGCCATTATAGTATACAGTGCTGTTAACTATCTGTTACCTGAATCATTTACAAATTATAATGCATCAAATGAAATGACAATGACCGAAGAAGAAAGGATCTTTTCATTGATTGAAAATATTGACGAAAATTCCTTTTTTACACTTATCCAGGAATCTTCACAAGAAGAAATTGGGGAAGAAGAACATAATAACGATGAGCTCTTAAGTTATCTTAGCTATAACATATCAGAATATGAAATTTTTATAGAAAACGATTATTAATTTAACTATGAAACAAATAATAGGTTTACTGATCATCATTCAAATAATTGCATTAACCGGTGCAAATGCTCAAAGCAAAAAACATAAGGAAAAGTGGGAAAAATTCCGGTCGGAAAAAATCGCATTTCTGACTTCCCACCTCGAATTAACTCCACAGGAAGCCCAAAAATTCTGGCCAGTATATAATCAAATGGAACAAGAGAGATGGGAAGCTCAAAAGCTACGCAGGGAAATGGGTGAAAAAATCAGGGACGCAGAAGAAACATTATCTGATAAAGAAATGGCAGCACTTACAAAGGAATTTGCAGCAACCATGCAAAAAGAGGCTGATATAATGGTTAGATACAACGAAAAATTCCTGAAAATTCTTCCTCCGGCAAAAGTTCTAAAACTTTATAAAGCTGAAAATGAATTCAGAATGCACATGATTAAGAAATTCCGGGATAAACACAATAACGACCGTGATTGATAATAAAATATTACAGCATTACAAGGCAGTAAAGGATTCCGTCTATTCGTGAAAGATGGAATCCTTTATTATTTAATCCCAAATTATAATGCCTTGAACCAATCCTGAAAATATTTACCAATCCATGGAGTTTCCTTTTTCTCGCCCTGCACCGAACCAACCAGGCTCATTATCCAGAATACAAAAACTACGATTGACAAAATCCAGCCAATTATAGGAATTAATGATAAAATCAATCCCAAAAGATAAAGGCCAAGTAACTGCCTTATATAATAACTGGCAAATTCATCTTTTTCAGAGCTGTTTAACACCAAGGCAATAATCCAGCCAATCAGGGTTATGTGCGCAATAATTGCTTTTGTTTTTCCATCCATTTTATAAAATTTTTTATTGGTTGAATAAATTTAAAAAAAATTATTAATTGCGCACAAGATAATTATCACAAATAAATAAAACAAATAAATAATTCTGATTATTATGGTTATATATCATAGTTGAAATTTTTAAGATGATGCCCCATACGGTCCCGTTTTGTTTTCAGGTATTTATTATTGTATTTATTAGGAGCAATCTCAATAGGCAGTATTTCTTTCACTTCCAATCCAAATCCCTCCAGTCCAACCCGTTTAACCGGATTATTAGTCAATAATCTCATTTTTGTAATACCAAGATTCCGCAATATCTGAGCCCCCACTCCATAGTCCCTTTCATCGGCCTTAAATCCAAGATGCAGATTGGCGTCAATAGTATCAAGGCCCTGATCCTGCAATTTATAGGCTGCAATTTTATTTACCAGTCCGATTCCCCGGCCCTCCTGCATCATGTAAACAATCACCCCTTTACCTTCTTTTTCAATCATTTCCATTGATTTATGCAGCTGTTCACCACATTCACATCTCAGTGAACCAAAAATATCCCCTGTCATGCAAGAGGAGTGAACCCTGACCAGTACCGGTTCATTAACTTCCCACTTACCCTTTATTAATGCCACATGTTCAGCCCCGTTTGATTTTTGCCGGAAAGGTACTATACGGAATTTCCCATAACGTGTCGGTAAACTGACCTCCTCTCCACGGTCTATCAAACTCTCACTCTGAAATAAAAAAGAGATCAGATCTTTAATAGTTACTATTTTCAGATCAAACTTTTTTGCCAGCTTTATCAACTGCGGCAATCTGGCCATTGTTCCATCGTCATTCATAATTTCAACAAGTGCACCTGAAGGGTATAATCCGGCCAGTCTTGTCAGATCAACTGCCGCCTCAGTATGGCCGCTGCGTCTCAGTACTCCTCTTTCTTTAGCCTTTAAGGGGAAAATGTGGCCCGGTCTTGCCAAATCATGAGGCTTTGTTTTATTGTCAACCAGCATTTTAATAGTAATAGCCCTGTCAATTGCAGAAATGCCGGTAGTTACATCCGGATGTATAGCATCAACAGAAACCGTAAACTGTGTTTCATGAAATGAAGTATTTTGACCGACCATAAGATCCAGATTCAGGTCTTCACAACGTTTTTCTGTCAGTGCCACACATATAAGACCTCTTCCATGGATAGTCATGAAGTTAATAATTTCGGGTGTAACCAATTCACTTGCAACTATAAAATCCCCTTCATTTTCCCTGTCTTCGTCGTCTACAACAATAACTAATTCTCCGTTTTTTATAGCTACAACAGCCTCAGGAATTGTATTTAATCTTATATCAGTCATCTTATACTTTTACTTTACTTTTTATGATCAAGTGCAAAATTACAATAAATAATTGAGAAAAAAATAAATCGTATAATTGTCTTATGCTCGTTTTGACTTCTCCCATGAAACTGGTTGTTTACCGCGAAAATAACGATACATACCACGTAATGAAGCATAATTTACCAGGATAAAATAATAGGGAACAAAAAACAATTTAAACCTAAGCTTTTGATTTTCAAAAAACCAGCCTGCTATTACCAAAATATAAGACAATATTTGGAAATATAATAAAAACGAAAAGAGATTCAATGTATTCCACAATTCTTCACTCCCGACAATAATCAAATTCATTAAAAACAATAAAAACAGTGATAAAGGGGCCAGCGTCCATCTAAGTACCTTGTGTGAAATGTATTGCCAGGTCAGCACTCCATGACGAAAAGGGTTTAACAGTTTTTTCATCCTGAACAACGCCTGTATTCCTCCTGCGGCGATCCTTATTTTTCTTTTTAACTCTTCCTTAACATTGAGAGAGGCTGTTTCCTCAGCATATGCCTCAGAAGTGTAAGCAATCCTGAATCCTTTTTCTGCAATACGCAGAGATATTATGAAATCATCCAATATGGTATCGGGTTCCACTTCCCTAAATAATTCAGTTCGGATTGCAAACAATTCACCCACTGCTCCGACTGCAGTATTTAATTCAGCATCCATCCTTTTGATCCATGACTCATATTTCCAGTAGATACCCTCACCCGCTGCCGCTGCATCATCAGCTCTGTTCTCCACAATTCGTTTCTCACCTGCAACGCAACCTGTTTCAAAATTGCTAAAGTGATACATAATAGCCCTTATGGCTTTTTTATTTAATAACGTATTGGTATCGGAAAAAATTATAATTGGCGCTTTTACAAACCGCATTCCCCTGTTCATGGCGTGCATTTTACCACGTCTTTCAGGTAAATGATAAACTTCCATATTATCATATTGCCTTATCAAATCAGGCGTACCATCATCAGAGCCGTCAGTGACCCATAAATACTGAATTTTTTCAACAGGATAATCCAGCTCTAATAAATTTTTTACCTTCTGTGATATATAGTCTTTTTCGTTATAAGCAGTAACAAACAGGCATACTTCAGGCTCATATGCGGATGATAAATTTTCTTTCCGGCGAAAAAAAATTGTTTTCAAAAATTTAAATAATAATAAAAGTAATGGATACCCAAGATAAGTATATAAAAGTATAGACAGAAATGCCCAAAATAATATATTGAAAATCATGCGGTATGCTTTTTATAAAAACTAATTAGTGCACCGGCAAGAGCTAAATTATCAAATTTTTGCTGGATATACTCAATTGCATTAGCACTAATTGCCTTAAAAAGTTCAGGATCAGTTATCAATCTTTCTATATCGAGCAGAAATTCCTGTTCATTATCTGCAATATAAATATTTTTTCCTGACATTGTGGAAATTCCCTCGGTACCGATTGGGGTGGTGACGATAGGTTTGCCGAGAGCCATACCTTCAATAATTTTTATTCGCATTCCACTTCCTGAAAAAAGAGGCACGATCATTATCGATTTTGAATTCATAAATTCATAAGCATCAGCGACTTCGCCCATATATATTATATTAGGCGCATTAAACCTCTTAACAAGCCATTCCGGTGCCCTTCTGCCGGCAATATAAAATTTCAGAAAGGGGAATTTATCATGGATTTTAGGCCAACATCTGTCAATAAACCAGATAAGTCCTTCCTGGTTAGGTCCCCATTCGAGCGAACCAATATGAAAGAGTGAAGGATGCTCCAGCTTTTTTGAATGAGGAATAAGTACTTTTGTATCAATACCGGTAGGTGAAACGTAAACAGGCTTCGTATTACCCATCTGATTAAGAATAATCCCGTCGCGTTCGGTAATAGGTACCAGCAAATCGTATTTATTGATAAATCCTTTCTCAAATGACTTTATTCTTTTAGCTAATATCTTAATATATAATTTTTTCAATCCCCGTGAAAGAACAGCAGTACGTTCCCATATTTCACTTTCTATATTATGTGCCCTGTAAACAATTTTAGCATCACAGTATTTACGAATTACATTTATATAAGGACATACATATAAGCCCTCCAATTGAACTATGTCAAATTGTTTTTGCTGTAATAATTTTTTCAATTCCTGTTCAAAAGGTTTTGAGATAAATCTTATGGCATTGTATGGCTTAACTGAAAATAATAAATTTACAATAGCAGATACAACGGAAATACGGGCAGGAACATCTACAAGCCTGAATTCCCCCCAGTCTTTAACCGATTCAGGGATATCAGAAATGTTTATATGATGTTTAATTGTATTCATTGCCAATACAGTCACATCGTGACCTAACATGGCAAAGCCACGTGTAAGATTCATGCAAGCAATAGCACCACCGTCTTTTGTAGGATAAGGAACTTTATTTGTTACCTGCAGGATCTTCATATATTCTTTTTTGTTTTAGACATGAACTTTTCAATTCTGAGTTTACTGATGAATTTGCTGTATGTTTCGGCACTCATAAGGGCAGCATCGGTTGTAGCCTTGTATGCTAACCATAACCCTATTGGCAGAAAAATAAAGGTCGAGAACCACATTCCCGGAAACATAGACCATACATCCTCCCGGGCTGATTTTTCACCTGTCATAGAAATAATATAATAAGCAATAAATAAAAGAATGGAAACAACCACAGGCATTCCTAATCCACCCTTACGAATAATAGCGCCTAAAGGTGCACCAATAAAAAAGAATATTAACACAGCAAGTGAAAGCGTATATTTCCGGTGCCTTTCCATGCTATATTTATTCAGATATTTTTTCCTGTTATATAATTGATCATCATGGAGATTGATTGTCTGAACATTATTACGCACCTCTATCAGCGCAGATTGTATTATTTCTGCCTTGATCCATCTATCCTGTTGATTAAAATATTCAGTTACATCAAAAAGAGAATCCGGCTGAATACTCAATTTAACCTTCAATGAGTCATTTGCAGCCATATGATTATGAATTCTTTGAGTGACAGGCGAATTTAGCCTTATTTGAAAAATAAATTTTTTTAACCTGTTATAATAATCGTTCCCCAATGAATCTTCCATAAAACTCAACTGTTTTATATTAAGCATGCGGTAAGTATTCCTGAAAATGCTTTCATCACTCCTGTTAAAATCAAATCCACTTACCCTGACCCTTATGGTCTCCTCGTCAAACTTATCACGCCGGTACGGGTATGTTTGTCCTGATCTACGGTTAGCCATTGATGTACTCTCTTCTGAATAATTAACTCCGTTATATAGATTTAGTACCATATATTTTTTATCCTCAGTAATCTTTAGAAATCCCGAATCAGCTACAGTAACAATTTGATTGGTCTTATTATCAGTGTGATCATAAATCAATAGATCTTTTAGCATATTGGTCTTTTTATCTTTATCGCCAACCCTGATACTATATCCGTCCATTTCATTCGTAAAAACTCCTTCTTGCAAAATTAATTCAGGCCTCTGCTGTTTTACACTCCAAAGTAAAGTTGTAAAGCGTAAATTAGTATCCGGAAGTATATAGTTTGCGAAATAGAATGCTATCCCCGTCACGAGCAGTGCAATAAAAAACAGGGGTTTCATTATCCGGAAAAGAGAGATTCCTGATGATTTCATTGCCACCAGCTCATAATTTTCGCCCAGCGCTCCAAAAGCCATTATAGAAGCAAGAAGCATAGCTAAAGGGAAAGCAAATGGCAAAACGCCAAAGGAAGCGTAAAAAAGCATTTCACCCAGCACATCGAAATCCAAGCCCTTTCCTACCATATCGTCTACATATTTCCATAAAAACTGCATGAGCAATATGAATACAACGATAAAAAAGGTCATGAAAAATGGACCCAAAAATGTTTTTATAATATACCAATGCAACCTTTTCATATCTTATTCTCCCCTGAATGAGATAATATTTACCCATTTTGTACTTCAAAATTAATATTTTCAGTATTAAACCCGAAATTTACCTGTGAAAGTCGCATTTGTTAATATTATTAATAAGAATATGCTGGTTTCATTGTTAATTATGATATCCCAAATATAAATTTGCTAAGGTATAATTATATCAAGAACCAAGGACATGTTTAAGATCTGCAATCTGTGTATCCCATAAGTCCTGAGTTTCTTCCCGTTCATCCTCATCAACAAAATCAATGACTAATAAAGACACATCTCCTGTAAGCTCATCCTGACTTATTTTAAACTCAAAATAAGAATCATTCTCGTCTATCCAGTTGAAGCGCACTATTTTATTTTCTCTTCGCAAAGCCATTTCTGCTGTTTGCTGACTGCCCCCCCAGCTAAAAGTAAAACGTTTCCCCTGAACCCTGACATCATCGGCAAACCATTCAGCTAATCCTGAGGCCGTACTTAAACGATTATACAAAACTTTTGGGGAGCAATTAATTACATACTCTAGTTGAATCTTTACCTTATTTGCCATCTTATGATGTTTTTTGGCAATATAGCTATTCTGATCATAAGAAACAACAAGAAATTAATACATGCAAAAAATTTTTTGTTTAAACTTAATTTTAACTCAACAATATATGAGCTTTTGCCAGTTTATTGGGAATCTGTAAATCCAGCGGACAGACCTTAAGGCAGTTTCCGCAATCAATACATACATCGCCTTTTGTTGGCAACTCAGCATAAAGTCTATGTGCTTTACCCCAATCGTGATCGTCCATAGCGTATCTTTCGAAGCGTAAGATTTCAGTAATAGGTATATGTTGGGGGCAGCCCGACTGGCATCTTCCGCATAATTGGCATGCTATCTTATTGGCCTCATCAGTCATTATTCCTATTCCCCTCATATCCTGTGCGCGTAAGTCTCTGCCTGCACCCGAATATGTCTCAACAAATTCATTAAGGTTCCTGACGCGAACAACCGCAGCATCGAGAAGAGTTTTTGTGGTAAGCCAGCGTACAAGTATATTATGCGGGGATGTTCCGGCCGGAAATTTATTCATAAATGACTGATCATCTTTCATTCTGCCGATCCCTCTGGCAGTCTTCATAGCAATTGTTCCAAAATTTTTCTCCCTTGCAAATTCCATAAATTTATCCATTTCAGTATCTCCGCCATAGGAATACATAAATTGAGCATGTTCATAAATACCATCTTCGACTACAGCTGTGAGTATCTCTGCCGCACTTTCACCATTTTCAACACGGGGACTCCCGTCATAACTGTGTTGCGAAAGACAGAGATGTTTTACAGCTCCCTCTTTTTTAAGCCTTTCAAAAGCCCGAACAAAGCTCCTGTCGTTTTTAAGTTCCTTAGTATTGTGATAGCCATAATGTAGCTGCATGTCATCAAAATAACCAAGTCCTGTTTTCTTCAAGGCTTCCTTTACATATAAATAATGTTCCTCTTCATCGAGATGTCCCTCAAAATGGTTGCCCCCTACCCTGTCCACCGTAACCTGACAGTAAAGAGCATCCCTGTTCTTTTTAATGATATCTGGTACGCCGGTGTTTATCCATCTGTTAGCCTTATGAAAATAATTAATTCCGCATTTAACAGCCGCCTCGGTAAGTATTGGTTCCATATCACCTGCTCCTATTAGGATTGAAATATCTCTTCTACTATAACCCAATTTACGGCGCGGTAATTTCCCTACTTTCTGCACTACCTCATCAATTATAGTCTGATTCTGTTCTTCCGAAGCAGAAGGCATTTTGCCTGTAAGTCCCGCCAGAACCCCCAGCGATGATAATTTTAAAAATTTTCTTCTTTCAAGTGAGTTTTTCTCTGACATAATATAAGCCCTCCTGAATAATTTTATGATGAACTTTATTAAAAAACCATTATAGATATTTAGTTAAAGTTAAGACATACTTTTTTATAATAAAAGATAAAATAAATTAAAAATTACCTTAACGACGATCATTTACGGTATTACCGATTTATTTAACCTATCAGTTGAACATTTAGTAACCAGAGAAACCATTGAAACTGTAAATGTAACTTCCTGATCCACTTTTTCAATAAATTTTAAAATATTTTAATTTTTTGACCCTTTAACTAATCGTCTTGCATTATTTTTACATTGTAGAATGTTTTTTCTGTATAAATAATCAAATTAAATAATACTTATTATGAAAACTTCATTAAAAAGACGTGAATTCGTGAGAATGTCAGCAGCCGGTTTAAGTATAATGGCTTTAAGTCCTTTGGCCTGTGCCCGGACTACCACTGACAGACAAAGTTTCGGAGTAGGACTTCAACTTTACTCCATTCGAGATGCCATGGCGGATGATCCGCTTAGTTCATTACAAAAAGTATCGGATATGGGTTATAAAAATCTGGAGCTTGCCAATTATGTCGATGGTAAATTTTACGGCTATTCACCGGCAGAATTTAAAAAAATAGCAAACGATATGGATATGGAAGTGATAAGCAGCCATACCCAGGTGGAGGCAGAAGGCATTACACTTGAAAACGCAAAGAAGATGGCAGATGATCATGCAGAACTTGGAGTCAAATACTGTATACAACCATGGATAAACGAGGAAGACAGGAACATTGAAACCTATAAAAAAATGATCGGTGACTGGAATGAAGTTGGAAGGATCATGAAAGAAGCGGGGATACAATTTGGTTATCACAATCATAATTTCGAATTTAAACCTGTTGATGGTATTGTGCCTTATTACGATATATTCATGCCTGAAATGGATCCGGAACTGATTACTATGGAAATCGACGTATACTGGGCAACCAAAGCAGGACAGGATCCGGTAGAAATGTTTAATAAATATCCGGGTAGGTTCCAGTTGTTCCACTTTAAAGATATGGAGGAAGAAAATGAACCGTTTTATGATGTAATTAAGGACGATATTACCCCTGTGGGAGCTGGGATAATTGATTTTAAACGGATTTATGAAGCGAGAGAAGTTGCCGGAATGAAGTATCTGTTTGTTGAAGACGATAATCAGGGTAACGGAAAACCATTTGAAGGAATTGAAACCAGTGTTAAAAATCTGACAACAGATATTTTGGTTTAAATACCAAGCCTTTGTTATATGAATTAAGCTGATAAATTAATTCTCAGCTAAAAAATTTTTGTCTTGGATCATAATGATGTGATATTGTGTTGCACAATCGCGGACTATCATATAATATCTGACTAACAAGTTTATTGTCAGCGAATAATGATTTTACCTTTTGATAATTTTATCATGGCATTTTAATTTTTAATCACTATTGTCAGGATAAAAAAAATAATTCGGCTAAAGTTTTTGTGTGATGAGGTTTCCATAACTCATGCATTAGTGGCGGGATTTTTATGAAACAATTTTTTTAGCCCAAATATTAATTTCGGAGTATAAGAAAAACAAAAGTTTGGAGTTTACATGGACAACAATAATTTAAAATACCAAATATTAAAAATATGAGCAAAGTTAAAGAATTGGCAAAAATGATTGACCACTCGATCCTTCACCCCACCCTTACTGATGAAGATTTAAAAAGGGAATGTGAAGTAGCAAGAAAGTACAATGTAGCTTCTGTATGTGTAAAGCCTTACATGGTTTCATCAGCTGTGGCATTATTGAAAGATACTAACATATTGGTGGGATGTGTTATCGGGTTTCCGGCAGGAAATTCTGCAATTGAAGTAAAGGTTTTTGAAACTGAAACGGCTTGCAGTGACGGAGCAGTAGAAATTGATATGGTCATAAATACAGGAAAGGCATTGCAGGGCGATTGGGATTATATTGAAAAAGAAATTGGAGCTGTCACAAATGCATGTCATAATAATGACGCTATTGTTAAAATAATTTTTGAAACTGACTATGTGACCAGGGAAAGTGACATAATTAAACTATGTAAAATATGCACAAAAGTTGGCGCCGATTACGTAAAAACCTCAACAGGATTTGGGTTTGTTAAAGGCGATGATGGTAAATATTCTTATACCGGAGCTACAATTCCAAACCTGGAATTAATTAAAAAAAACGTAGGACCACATGTAAAAATTAAAGCAGCCGGAGGCGTCAGGACTGTGGATAAATTACTTGCAATACAAAAAATTGGATGTTCCCGTTGTGGAGCCACTGCAACCGAATCTATTCTCGAAGAAGCTATTAGAAGATTTGGGGAAAGCTAAAGTCACCATCAAAATCTTATTTAGGCGTACCCATGTAAATAATTACCTTATTTTTTTAATAAATTGTTTTGTACCTGTTATTAATATCCAATCATTTCCTTGTTGATATTTAATCATATCAACCAATTGTCAAGTTAATTCTTTTCCCAAATCCTATCTCAACAATACGATATAAAGTTGATAATTGAATATCGCTATGCCCATTCTCAATCCGAGATATAAAACTTTTACGTGTTCCGGTCTTATGGGCAAGTTCTTCTTGAGTCATGTGAGCCTCTTTTCTTGCTTCTCTAAGAATCTCTCCAATTGCAAAGGCTTTTGCTTTTATCTCAAATTCAATCCGTTTTTCGGTGCCAATCTTACCGTATCTTTCGTCAAGATGCTCATCAAATGTTGTTATATCTTTCATTTCTCGTCTCCTTTCTGTTTATAATCGAAATACTCTTTCATTATCCGCATAGCTCTATCAATCTCCTTTTTTGGCGTTTTCTGTGTTTTCTTTTGAAATCCATTGAATAACACTACCAAATTACCTTTGTCAAAGCAGCAAAATATACGATAGATGTTGCTTTCAAACTCAATCCGTATCGCAAACAATCCATCGTATCCTGTTATTTGTTCAAAGAACTTCCTTGGAATTTTATCAGCAACGGTTACAAGGAAAAGTACATAATCAATCTTGTCTTTTGTTTTCTCTGTTTGTTTATTGAAAAAGTTCCAAAAATATTCTCTGAAATATATTAGCTGTCGTTTTCTATTCATACGACAAAGTTAACGAATAATGGAACAAAATCCAATTTATTTTATCTGAGTTAAACAAAGAAGAATCTGATCGGCTTTCAGTTAGGAAATCATAGTCTCAGCGCACAGATCATTCTTAGAGACTCGATCGGGCAGGAATTCAAGACCAGTCATTTACTGGCTGTGAACACGATTCTGAATACTTTGCAAAACGTGGTTAATGAGAGGATTTGCTAATTCGAACAGCAGATCAGCTTCGATGACTGATCCAAAAAGAGGAACTATCTGAGACGATTCCTTTCTTACGATCTTATAACTCTCTAATTTTCAGTGTAGCGAGAGGGGGACCCGAACCCCCGACCTCATGATTATGAATCATGCGCTCTAACCACCTGAGCTACCTCGCCATAATTTTTTTCGAGGTGCAAATATAGTATTTATTTTTTTTCGTCATAGG
>CAZTAL010000018.1:0-45107 GCA_964611525.1 uncultured Prolixibacteraceae bacterium | reverse complement strand
ATAAAATTTTGGAAAACAGCCGATAAAAAAGAAATTGACTTTGTAATAACCACATCTTTTAACGAAGGACTGGCTTATGAAATAAAAATGAACTGCCGGAATTTGAACTCAACTTCAAAAAAGAAATTTGTTGAGAATTATCATGGCTACCGGTTTCAAACGGTTTCTTATAATATAAATGATGAATGTAAGTGGGTTCTGAAATTATAAAACTGAAATATTTGGCATCATAGAAATTTCGGCAGAAATTTCCGGAGAGGCAAATACATGGGGAGAGAAAATTCCATTTCACCTATAAATTTAGCAGCCATTTCCATACAAGGATGATTTCAATCTTTTTGCTATTTGTGAACAAAACAAAATCCCTGCATGCGGATGAGCCCAGCAACTTTTTCCGTCAAAAAAGCCGGTAGGATTGTCTGGCGAAATATCGTAACTTAATAAATGTCAATATTTTAAAAGATCATTACCCTTGCTTAAGCTCTTCAAGTTGTTTCTTCGTTATTTGACCAATTTTTTTCATCAACCGTTCTTTAAATATGCTTCGGATATGGAAAATTAATACTTCAGAAGTCTCCGACAAACTATTTGATTTATCCGGCACTAAAACAATGTCTCCCTTATATCCCTTAATTTTATTTGTCAAAGGGCATGCAATCACTATTCCAGTATAATCATTCAAAACGTTTCCGCTAATAATAACCATAGGCCTGAATCCCCGTTGTTCTTTTCCCTTTACCGGATTCAAATCAGCATACCATATCTCACACTGTTTCATAATTCCAGTTGTTTCAAATAATCTTCCATTCCTTCCTCTGCAATTTCCATAATATCGGGATCCTTTTCTGCCTGCCTGTATGATTTGATATATTCGGCACGCGTCAACTGGTCAAGGTATATACGAAGAGCCTTTTCAATTATTTTATTTTTAGGAATAGCAATTTTTTGTGCTGTTTCATTTAACTTTTTAAAAATTTCATCCGGCAAAGACGAACAGGATGCATCAAAAACCATCCACGACAAAGCCTACACCCACATGAAAGAGCTGGTGGACAAAGTACCGGAGCCGGTAAGTATTTGTTCTGGAAAAATCCCAACCGGTTGAAAGGCTATACCAGCATTTGTATTTCTAATAAATTCAGATAGTTCTTCTAATGAAGCCAACTCTCCAAACCTTATATTATAAAATACAATTTTAAGTGAATACTCATTTAAGTCATCTATTTTTTCTTATTATCATTTAATTTCTCTTCTGCTTCTGAATATGCCCTGTGTCCGGTTGAACCGGATCCAAGAATTAAATAACATTCTTGTGGAATAACTAATTTGTGTGTTTTGATAATCTCTTGAATCCCTTGATTATTAATAATATTATTCCATTCATGAGGATCGCTTTCATGATCATATAATTCTTCGGAACCATCATTATAGTGAATATAGCGATATCGTTCAGAACATATAGCATAGTTCCCGGGACCGAAGCAGCTTCTTGCTTTATATGGCCAATCCTGTTCGGGATATTTCAAGAGTTTTACTATAGAATGCCCTTCAAGTTTCGGATCTGCTTTGTGTCCTGTAAGCTCTAATAAAGTTGGATAAATATCAAGTAACTGAACAGGTTTATTGCAAACCCTGCCTTTAGGAATGCTCGGTCCGATGAGTATTAGCGGAACGCGTGTACTACGTTCCCAGAGAGTCTGTTTGCCCCAAATATCTTTTTCTCCAAGATGAAAACCATGATCACCAAATAAAACGACATAAGTATTATCCTTAAATAAACTATTTTCTAAAGCATCCATTACTCTTCCAATCTGATCATCAACAAAACTTATTGAAGCCAGATAAGATTGTACTAAATTTTTCCACTGATCATTTTTAATTACCCATTCATGAGTAGGCTCAAGACGATTTACTTTGTCATCAGACTTTGTTAAATTATAGCCATACTGGGGAATGTCCGCAATATCCTTTTGTTTTACAACTGGCAATATAAGATTTTTTAATGGATATAGATTGAACCATTTTCGGGGAGCATACATAGGAACATGTGGACGGTAAAACCCAACTGCAAGAAAAAATGATGAGTCATATTTTTTCCCCAGTTTTCTGGTAGCCCATTTAGCAATCTTGTAATCAGGCATTTGCTCATCATGACTCGGATATGGGCCCCAATCCCAAACTTTAACTCCGGTAAAAGATGAGAGCTTTTTATCCGGTAATGGACCAAAATTGCCAAAGTCACCTGCATAATATTTAATATTTTTTTCATTTTCCTCGTGATGATGAAAAAGCTTTCCAGCTCCAATTACAGCATAACCTTCTCTTTCAAATCGTTTAGTTAGCACAACATTTTTCTCAGCAGCAGGAGAATCTTTGATTCTGCCACTATTAAAATATATTCCTGTAGTGCTTGGATAAAGAGAAGTCATTATACTTGTTCGTGAAGGATTGCAAATTGCAGTCTGGGCATGAGCATTAGTAAATAGAACACCCTTAGAAACCAGATAATCAATATTTGGTGTTTTTACCTGAGGATGACCCCCTAAACAGCCAACCCAGTCATTCAGATCATCTACAGAAATTAGAAGGATATTAGGCTTATTTTGAGGATTTTCCCCTTCACACCAATTGAAAATTAATATAACAAAAATTATTGTAAAATATAAACGACGATACTTATTAATCTCTTTTAAAATCATAATAATATTAGCCGGGAACTATTCCTCCATACTTTTCAATTAATAATTTTATCTCATTAACGGGCACCTTTTGTGGGGTTGTTTTATTCCTGAAAGCTAACACTGCTGTTGCTCCTGCAGCTTGCCCCATTCCCATACACGAAGCCTGCACCCTGAGAGCCGAATTTGCTAAACGATCACTACTTATGCATCTGCCCGCAACAAGGATATTTTTACTGTTTTTAGGGATCAGAGAACGTAAAGGAATAGTTGCCACTGTATTTTCATTTAAATGCTTAGGTACTACACCATGTTTATCATGCAAATCAATAGGATAAAATGAATAAGAGACAGCATCATCAAATACTTTTCCTGTAATATAATCTTCATGAGTAATTTGATATTCACCGTCAATACGGTAAGTTTCTCTAACACCAGTTTCCGGTTGCATGGAAATGACATGGGTTTTTTCAAGGCCGGGCAATGTTCTTAAAAAACGTAATGTATCCAATAAAGATTTTCTACCTCGAATATTTGTTAAAGTATGGGTTTCGGAGGTCGTAGAATCCGCATTTGCAATATGGGATATATTATTACCCCGACTCCGAAGCAGCCCTACAATATTATTCCTGAATTCCTCTCTTACAAGATCCCCTTGTTCTATTGCTTCCTGATATTTTCTCTTAATCATTTCCAGATCCAGTTCTTCTATATCATATCCTCCAATTTCAAACATCAGGCTTCCCGGTTGAATCTCCTCTCCACGCAACACATTGAAACCAGCCAGTGCCGTAACAAAAGC
This sequence comes from uncultured Prolixibacteraceae bacterium, assembly GCA_964611525.1. Lineage (GTDB taxonomy): Bacteria > Bacteroidota > Bacteroidia > Bacteroidales > Prolixibacteraceae > JAAYJR01. Next base: position 41,627 of record CAZTAL010000018.1, on the reverse strand, counting down.
ATTACCTGTACAATCAATCAGCTGATTTGCATTAATCAGTGTATGGGTACCTTTACCCCTTATTTCAACCTGCCAGTTATTATCTGTAAAATAAGTACTAACAGGAGTTTCATAATAACGAATATTTACGTCTGCATTGAGACATTTTTCCTCAGCCAGCAATGCATATAAATAACCATTTAAACGAACATGGTGCTTTGGATGGTTTCTACCGTAAGGTATTGAAAAATCAGGTAGCTCACCGTCATTCAAATTAACAGTCTCCTTTACAAGATCCCAACCAATTCCACTGATAATTTGTTTACCCCATGCATAAAATAAACCGGGGAAATCAACGCCACCGGTAGTGATGGTACCTCCAAGCTGACTACCATTTTCAATTAATACGGTAGAACATCCTGCACGGGCAGATTGAATAGCCGCAATGACACCGGTAGTTCCCCCACCCACTATTAAAATATCGGTATCTATTCTTTCTGTTTTTCCTTTGAAAGCAATATTCCAACTAAAATTCTTTTTAAAAAAAGGCGTAAAACTCAACAGAGAAAATCCTCCGATTGTTTTGAGCATTGTCCTTCTCTTAATTTTTTTCATAGTAATTTGTTTAAAAATCATGACCCTTAAAAATAAGGGTCATGACAATATTATTTATCCTAATACCCGGGATTTTGATCTTCTTCGTTTATAGCATCATTAAAATCCATTTCCGAAGTATGAATAGGCCATAAAAAATGCTTATCAGGGACATCAAATCCCCTGTTTTTCTTTATCAACTCTCTGGCTTTATTAGTCCGTTTGAGATCTAACCATCGCTTACCTTCAAAAATAAATTCATAGCCCCTTTCTTCAATAATTAAATCAATAAAAGATTCTTTATTATAATCATTAATATCAAAATCAGATGAGGAAGGGATTAAAGGATCTTCGCCGAATGCCCTGCGATGAACCATATTAAGGACTTCCACAGCTTCTTCTGTAGGACCACCGGCTACTCTCGTAGCCGCTTCGGCATAAATATACAGAACTTCTGAATAACGATAGAGTGGGAAATCAGTACCTGCACCAGCCGTGCTGGAGGCATTTTGATCTGCAAATTTTCTACTCACAAGGGTTGAATCTCCCAATCCAAAATTGATCATATCCCATAAGCCCTTTCTCAAATCATTATCATTCCAGTTTTTATAAAAAGGTAAGCTGGCATCACTATAATGGGCATAAGCACCTCCAAAATTAAATAACCCTGTACTCGGATGATTTAACACCCATGGCATATAATTTCCTTGTCCTTGTTGACGTGAAAATTTAAAATAGAAAATTTCTTCAGGAGTTGTAAGTACTTCGGGCCCCCATAAATCCCATGTAAAACCATCAACTGTTTCCAAAGGAACCAGAGAATAATTTTGGGAATCAATTACTTCCTTAGCCTTATCACGTGCTTCCGTAAACATTTCAAGATGAATGTAAACATCTGCCAACATAGTTTTTGCTGAGTATTTAGTTGGTCTTCCTATATGACTTTGTTTTTCAGGTAAATTTGCTTCAGCGTCTTTAAGATCAGAAACGATCAAATCGTAAACTGCATCAACAGAACTTCTGCCTATATCTTTATCTTCCATATTACTTTCGGTCCGGATAGGAACACCACCCCAATTATTTACCAGATGAAAATAATTAAATGCTCGTAGAAACTTTGCTTCAGCTACAAATTTTTTAATCTCATCTGACATATTATCATCGGATGCGTTTTTAATAACATAATTTGCGTTTCGAATACTTAAGTAAAACATGCTCCAAACATTTCCAACAGCATTTTTCCAGGTTGAATTTAATCCCTGAAAATCATTCAGCGCAGCACGGGATCCCCGTCCAAACCCCCAATCTGTATGAGTATCAATAACAACCATGTAACTGCCAATAAAGGTATTACTTCTCAAAGGAGAATAAATAGCATTGACAGCTGTTTCAAATTCTGACACCGTATTATAATAATTCTCTGCAACAACAGCCTTGGGATTTTCATCCAAAATATCCTGGCAAGAAGAAATTATTAATAAGCCACCAAAAGCAATCAAGCTTATTATAACCTTCCTGATATTTAATAAAATAGATATATTCTTCATTTTTAATTTCTAATTTTAAATGATTACTAAATATTTTTATGATTACTAAAATCTGGCACGGATTCCCAATGTAAACGATTTTGCAGTAGGATAACTATAATGATCTACTCCTCTGCTTGTGCCTAATCCTCTTGAATTAACCTCAGGATCCCACCATGAATATTTTGTAAAAGTCAATAAATTTTGTCCACTTACGTATAATTGAAGATTATTAATCCATGAAACTCCAAAATTTTGAGGAGAAAAATTGTAAGCAAATTCAATATTCTTTAAGCGAAGATAAGAACCATTCTCTACGAAACGATCTGATAATTCCACTGAGGCCTGGCGGCTGACTACCGGATATTTAGCATCTTTATTATCCGGCGACCAGTGATCGGTAAATACATCTTTCGGTCCGTTGAGGCCTTGCCCATAATCCAGAGTACATTGAGAAACTCCTACATTAAATATATCATTACCACCAGTACCTTGAAAAAATAAAGAGAGATCAAAATTTTTATAAGACATATCAGAATTAAGTCCAAATATTACATCCGGATTAGGATTACCAATATATGTTTTATCATCAGCTGTAATTTCTCCGTCTCCGCTCAAATCCTTGTATTTTATTTTGCCCTCATCAGTATATCCATCCTCAACGTATCCGTAAAATTGACCTATTGGCCTTCCTTCACGCAGAATACCGGCATAATCTGCTAAAATTAAAACACCAACATAATTAGTTAATATATCTATTCCGCCAGCTAATTTTTTAACTTCATTTCTTAATAAAGTAGCATTTGCATTAATATTCCAGTTAAAATCTTTACCTGAAAATGCAAGGGCATTTATGCTAAATTCGAATCCCCTGTTTTGCATTTTCCCAACATTCCTGATCGTTTGGGAAAATCCAAAAGAACTTGGCAAACTAACTATATTTAACAAATCCCTTGTATTCTTAATAAAATAATCGGCAGTTATATAAAAACGATTATCCAATAAACCTATATCCATTCCAATATCAATTTGCTCTGTAGTTTCCCACTTTAACTTAGATGGTAGAGTAGTTCCAGGTGCAAACGTAATGAAAAGGTCATCGCCAAATGTGGTATAACCGGAATTGAGCGTATTAAGCGTGGCATATGGTTTAATAGCCTGACTGCCTGTTACCCCCCAACTTGTCCTTACTTTTAAATCAGATAGAAAATCATTATCTTTTAAAAAACTTTCTTCCGACATTCTCCATGCTAACGCCCCCGATGGGAAGTAACCCCATTTATTACCTTCTGAAAACCTTGAAGATCCATCAGCACGAAGGCTGGCAGTTATAAAATATTTATCATTAAAAGAATAATTAACACGCCCGAGATATGATATTATTGAGGATTCTGAGAAACTGGATTGTGGTATCCCCGGACTATTTGCAGATTGTAAACTCCCTGTTTCAAAAACATTACTGAGAAATCCCTGACTTCGTGCATTCAATCCTTCACTAATAAAATTTTGATATGTAAACCCTGCAACTGATGAAATTTTATGGCCTCCTCCAAAGGTATTACTATAAGTAATAGTATTTTCACTAAGCAGATTAGTGAACTGACCTGTATTTATACTGGCGACACCGTCAGAATTCCTGAATTCAAGTGTCTGAAAAACATCATTTCGGCTATCGGTATTTTCTATACCTCCTGAAAATTTCAGCATTAAATTGGGAACCAATTCATAATTTACAGCCGCATTTGCCAATACGGTATTCGATTTATTCAATATGCTCTGCTCTTTAATATAATAGAGTGGATTGGTCATATCAACAACTACAAAAGGATGAACCAGTGAAATATCATTAATTGCACCTTGATCAGTATAAGGTTTAGCCGTAGGAGGAGCTACAATTGCAGTTGCTGCTAAAGAAGTTCCTCTTCCTCCCCCACCACTATCTTTTCTATCACTTGTTGTACGAGTTAATATAGCTGATAGATCTACACTAAGTTTTTTACTGATATTATTATGAATTTTAAAAAGAAGGGAATAACGATCATAATTGCTTCCCTCAATAATCCCTTTTTGTTGGAAAATATTACCTCCTAAAGAAAATTGTGTTTTTTCATTACCACCATGAATATTAACGGAGGTTCTGTACATTGGAGCATTTCGGAATACTATGTCTTGCCAATCTGTTCCTTCTCCAAAACTATTTATTTCCTGATTTGAAAAATAAGGGGATAAATTATCGTTAGCAGCTTGTATGTTGGCAAGTTTAGCATATTCTTCAGCATTCATTAATTCCAGTTTCTTCCTTAAAGTCTGAGTACTGTAACTAGTCTCAAAATCGACTTTAGTATCACCAGCTTGTCCTGTTTTCGTCGTAATTAAAACAACACCGTTAGCTCCTCTTGAACCATAAATAGCCGTTGCCGAAGCATCTTTGAGTATTTCTATGCTCTCTATATCCGAACTGTTAAGGATCATTGGTTTTCCAGACAAAAGAAATCCATCGACCACATAAAGAGGATCATTTCCACCTTGAATAGAATTTGTTCCCCTGATACGAACATTTATAGTAGAACCGGGAGCTCCAGTATTTTGAGTAACCTCTAGTCCTGATGTCCGGCCTTGTAGCGATTGTAAAATATTGGTAGTCGGAACGGAAACGACGTCTTCACTTTTAACTTGTGATATAGATCCGGTTAAATCACTTTTTTTCATAATACCATATCCTATTGCAACTACCTCTTCAATGCCGATAGTTTCTTCTTCCATAACTATATTAAATGTTGTCTTTCCAACTACAGGGATTTCCTGTGTTTTCATACCAACAAATGAAAATTGCAAGGTTTCTGCATCGGCGGGAATACTAAGGGAAAAATTTCCCCGAGCATCAGTCACAGTACCTATAGTAGTTCCTTTAACAATTATAGAAACGCCGGGTAACGGAAGTCCGTCGGAATCGGACACATTACCGGTAATCTCCTTTTGTTGTAATTGTAAATTCTCAGATGACTCAACAAGCCCTTTTAAAGTCGAAAGAGTTTGCTCTGCTTGTTCAAGGGAAAGTCCGATTACAACCTGTCTATCACGAATAACATAAATATTTTTAGTTCCATAAAATAATCTGTCGAGTATATCTTCAATTGTTTTATTGGTTACCCGAAGACTGATTTTACGATCTAAATCAATTTGCTGATCCTGATAAAAAAAAATAAATTCACTTTGATCCTCAATTATTTCAATAGCATCCTTTATTGTTACATTATTAAGGGTTAGTGTAAATTTTGTATTTTGCGAATAGGAGTTCGCACTGAATGCCATTGCCGTACTTATAATTATCAGAAACAGACTTAATCGCATAATTCGAATAATTTTTTTGAGATTCTTAAAAAGATCTCCATGGTGTTGATTTTTTTTCATAGTTTTGTTTTAAATTTTTATTAATAAATAGAAATTTGTTTAAAACCGGGGTCTGTTGGTCGCTCATCCCGGTTTTTTTAAAAATTGCTCTATTTGTTCTATATCATAGGCACTTTATTTTAAGATTTTTTCGATTTTACAATAAAAACGTCGTTTTCACATTCTACTGAAAAGGAGGCAGAAAAGGCGATGTTTTCCAATACCTTCTCCAGGTCGTCGGTCAAATCGAGTTTCCCGGAAAACCTGGGCTGGCCGGAAAGCTTCTCTGTTAAAATATTTTTGTTATAATAGCGTTCCAGTTTTTTAAAGATGTTTTCTATCGGTTCGTGGTCAAAAATCAGGTAACCATTGATCCAAGAGGCATATAATTCAACATCAACACGGTTTTTCTCCATATGGTCGGCTTGTTTGTGATAAACAATCCGTTCACCCGGTTGGAGTTCCACCGGGCGAGCAAACCGTTGGTTTTTTGCCGCACTCACTTTTCCGGAAAGAAGCACCGCCTGGGTAGTGGAATCATTGGAATATGAAGTCACATTAAACCGTGTGCCGGTTACCCTGATTTTCATATCGCCGGTAATCACATGAAACGGCTTGTCCCGATCAGATTTTACATCAAAAAATGCTTCTCCCGACAAAAAAACCTCTCTTGAATTTCCGGTAAAGCTGATCGGGTAAGAAAGCTGACTGCCGGCATTGAGCCAGATTCTGGTTCCGTCGACCAGAGTAATATCCGAACGTTTTCCGTAAGGTATTATTACTTGTGTCATCGATGCCTTTCCGGATTTAGCTGAACCTTCGTCTATTGCTACCGTATCGCTGTTAATGGTCAGTTCTCCGGCAGCAGTTTGTGTGATTTGGGTTTGTTCGGTTTCAAACTCGTTTACCGTGCCATCGGGCAGAATAACCCTCCCTTTTTCAAGTCGTTCGCCGGTTGCCAGTTCCATGGGAAATGATTGCCGGTCGATTTGCAAATAATACCACACTCCGCCAAGCGCAAAAAGAAATATAAACACAGCAGCAATTTTAGCCGCCATCCAACGCATTTTACGAACAGGTGTTGAAAAAACCTGTACATTTTTGTAAATCCGGTTCAGTGTATGGGATGAAACGGCAGGCTCGTCCACACGGATTGCTTTTATTATGTAAACAGCCTTTTTTACCTGCTGCTCCTTTTCGGGGTGGTTCTTCAGGAAATCGTTCCAGTACCGGTCGGTATCCAGGGTCGGATGCACTACCCATTTCATGAAGTCATCATCGAGGATGAACTCTTCGGTGGTGTAATTTATATATTTTTCTTCATTCACTGATGTCATACTTATTTAATAAAGACATGAAAAATAAAAACATCATCAAAAAATTTGATTTTTTTTAAAAATCTTTGAAACCACATAGTAACCATAAAAAAAATAGCGGCAGAGCATCTTCTCAGAAGGAAATCCACAAAGGAGAGACTGCGAAAATATTTGTAACAGAGATTGAAATCAAAAATAATAAGTTGCATAGCAATGAAATATTAAAAAACGCTATACAATAATTTAAAGTTACCTGTTTGATGATATACAAATAAGTTTCAATGATTAAATCAACAGACCAAACAAAACTTGATAATTCATAGCAAAGCTTTGAAGATATTTTTTATAACTCTTCGACAAATGATAAAGGGATATTTAGGACATATTAATTTGCATTTAAGTGAGATTCAAGAATGGATTACATTGAGATTGTTAGTGTAAAAGAAGGTTCAGAGGAACTTCCTCTTGAGCACAGTGATTTATTGGATAAAAGACTACTACGAATAAAAAAAGGAGAAACAACTTTCAAAAATTGGGATTTGATTAAGAAGAAGTATGAAAATTAAGGTTATTGCAATATTTCATTCAAGCAGAAATCCTGAAATATGGAATAAACGAATATAAAACAGCGAATGAAATTAAAGGGAAAGAAATCATATTAACCAAAGTGGATTCAGAACATTACAACTTTATAACCAATGCAAAAAACACCACCGGACCATATCCTTTTTCTGAAATCCACTTTTTTAACGAGGAAATGGCTTTTGAAATAAGGTTGCGGCAGGCTTCAACGCTGATATCCATCAGACCGGCGATATCATTGTAGTCCAGCTCATTTGTGAACCGGAGGTAAATGGCTTCCTTTTGGCGGGGGGTGAGTTCTTTTAATGCCTTTAAAAGCATTTTCGATTTTTGTTCCGAAATCTCCTGCAAAATAAGATCATGCTCAATTGACCAAACTACCTCAAATTTGTCCCCTTCATAATCTTCACTTTGATCAAAACGTTTTTTATTTTGCAAATTCCTGAACAGTTTCCTTTTAAAAGATTTTAAAAGATAATAGAGAATATTATCGGTATTCCCGAGATTGCGACGGTTTTTTATTAATTCAGTAAAAAATTCCTGAATGGAATCTTCGACAAGTGTATAGTCTGATGTAAATTTTAATCCGTAAAGATAAAGCTTTTCAGAATTTTCAGAATAAATAAATGATAATGCCCGATCATCTCCTTTTTTAAAAGCAGACCAAATTTTAGTATCATTTAAGTCAGGCAAATGCATAATTTTTTGGGGAAATCATTTACAATTTTAGTAAATAAAATCAAAAAAAAATAATCTTCTAAAATTTTTATCAGTTAAACTATCCGGTTCAAACGGCAAAATTAAAAAATTCTGATGTATTATTTATATTTTCCTTAAGCAATCGGGAAAAAAGTATGGATAGAAATATTAAATACTGCTATCAAATTAATAATATATCTTCTATATAATTTTATACCCTTTACCCAAACTACCTGTACAACCATGATCTGTTGATCATAGTCAGGTCTGTTACGGCTAATCCGCTGCCGCTTGACGTGTTTCCGGCACAATGACTTAGCAGAATATTCCTTTGATCCACAAAATGTATTGCGATATAGCAGTACCAACCGTCAATATCTTCCTTTATATTTTTTACACATTCCCATGTCTTGCCTTCATCCCTGGAGACTGCAACAGTAAGGGGAGTCCGCTTACCCTTAATCTCAGGTAATGATCCGTCATTATTATTCCATACTATCAGCCAATGATCAGTCCACGGGATTCTTTCTATTGTTGCCGGAGATACCGGTGACGGAATGTTACTTGATTCTATGTGACTCCATGTTTCTCCCCGGTCCGACGAATACGACAATTGCTGAAATCCGCCGCTGGACCGGATATACATCATTATCCGACCGTCTTTCATCTCAATAACTCCGGGTTCTTGTGTAATAATATCAGTTTTATTGGGGACTTTGGCACTTGAAACCCAATTTTTACCGTTATCATCCGAGTAATAACAGTAGAGATCAGCCTGACTTTTCCATTCTCCTTCCGGTGTATTATGCAGAGCCACAGGCATCAGTAATCTTCCGTCTTTCAATTGCACCACCCTGTCATTATTAAGAACGAAGTAGCCCTCTTTATCGCTAATACATTTAATGGCAGAACTCCATGACTTTGCTTCATCACTTGAAATGCGCATCATGGGAATACAATCTTTTCTCGAATTTTTACGGAGATAAAAAAGCGCAATATCATCATTTTGTAAACGTAACAGGGAAACAGACATAACATTCATTTTCCCTTCATTCGGCACAATAACTTCATCATTTTCTGTCCATGTCTTGCCACCATCCCCGGAATACCTGGCGGCTAAAAAAGCAGGTGCATGATCACTGGATGATTGACCTGTATAGTGGCTGTATACGAACAAAATATGGCCATCATTAAGAGTGATGAAATCCCCTTCACTGTTACGGGGATTATTTTCAGAAGGTGAAAGCTTTAACACTGTTTCAACTTTTGGGTCATCTAATCCTTCTTTCCCCTTATTTGTACAATATGTAAACAAAAAACTGAAAATTATTGCACTTAGTGCAAAATATCCTGAAGGGTAATTTTTAAAAAGAAATACCTTCATCCTTATTAATTATTAAGTTCAGTATGAAAACTAAAATTTTTATTTATAAAGCCTTTATGTATTTTATAACTAAGTGAAGATCAATTTAATAAATTTTACTAATTTAACCTAAAAGGCACTTGAAACTTTTTTTAAACCAGAGTCATTATTATATCACTTATTAGGCCCCATAGAATAATAAACCTTACTAAATCATTGTAATACATACAAACTGCCCATTATTTGTCATAGTCATCAGATATAGATTATCCATAGTACTTAAAGATAGTCCGGCAATTAATCAAAACAGGAAAAATATTATCCGCATCTATCATTTAACCTTTCCGAAAAGTAAAAAATAATAAAATAACATACAACTATATATAGATTGCTTTCCCAAAAAGCCTGCCATTATATTTTCCTTTATCATTTAAATCATTAACAAATCCGTCTGTCCGCGATATTTTTATTATTATTTATCTCTTATGTAACTTCTCTTTCTTTTTCTCAAGTTATTTTTCTGGGAGCTATATTGCTAGATAATGAGTGACTACCAGGTAAAAATTTGTTATCATCAGTATATCCACCATTAAAGGAAGTGGCTTTAACCTCAATTTCTGCTTCGCATCGCAAATTTTTTTCAACCACACAAGCCTTTCGGGCATAGCCCCGCAAGAACACCACGACCAAAGAAAGTGGGTCATCAAGGTACATTAAATAAGCATTAGAAATAATTGTTTAGGCTTGTGAGAATAAATCTATCACCCTAATATAATAATACATATAATTTTCAATCCAGCCACTTACGGAGGTTTTGCGCCACGAATTCATCATCATTCAGATGAGGATAGGCTGCATAAACCCTGTCAATTTCCGCTTTCTGACCGGAAGAAAGGGCTTCATTTTCATTAAGTGTCCATATGCCCTTCATTAAGCCCTGCCTTCTTAACACTTCATGAATACCAACGATACAGCCTGCAAAATTATTGGCAGCATCAAAGAAAGCAGCATTACAGTCTGTAACCTGAATTGCCAAAGTCAGCAGTTCATGAATATTTTTTTGATATTCCGGATTCATTATCTTCTTAAAAAGCCTGACCGCCGACCATGTCCACACTGCCCAGTGTCCCAGTAATCCGCCAACTATTCTCTTACGCACAATTTTCCTGCCAACATTTATTTGATATTCCGATAAAAGATCGACAATAATATTATCATCATTTCCGGTATAGAGGGCTATTTCATCTGCCCTGCCCGATTCTGCTATACCGCGAACAACATCCAAAGTATAATAACGGTTAAAGGGAGCAATTTTAATAGCTATAACATTTTCAATCTTTGCAAATTCCCTCCAGAAATCTACATTCAGTTTCCTGCCTCCGACTGCCGGCTGAAGATAAAAGCCAATAACGGGAATGATTTTGGCTACTTGCTTGCAATGTTCTAATATTTCATTGTTGGAGGCATTGGCAAAGGCTGCAAGACTTAAAAGGACAGCATGATAGCCATTCTCCAGGGCTGTTTCAACCTCATTCACTGCCTGTTTTGTTCTTCCAATTGCACCAGCCACCCTTATTACCGGTCTGCTTGTTGTGGCAACATAACTGTCAAATTCTTCCCGCGCAAGTGCCAGCACCGGTTTATATAAACCAATTGCCGGCAGACGTATTTCGAATTGTGTTGTATGAACACCAACGGCAATTCCACCTGCCCCTGCATCCAAGTAATAGCGTATCAGGGCACGCTGACATCTCTCATCCAGTTTCCTGTTTTTATCAAGTGCCAGAGGCAAAGCAGGGATCACAGTTCCTTTTTGTAATAAGTTCATAATATCCTGAGGTACTTCGGAATATTCCATAATTGTTCAAATTAATTTATGAGACTGAATTCATATGATCTCAGTATTTAGTATAATCTGTCCATAAAGTCCGCTAACCTCGTTATGCTTGCCCTCAAAATGGCCATTTACGAATAGTAAACTCACATTTGCAGGGGTTTCAACGAACTTTCTAAACCAGACTCTCGACTTTATAGACGAACACTCATAGTGACAAAAATTTTGTTATGCTATTTTCAAATAGCTAAGCTTATTTAAAACTACACTGGAGTATTAGCCGGGCATTAGAATGATTATAAATTTATTTTCTATCATATAACACCTCGTTAACAATCTCATTTTCAGTTGGTAATGTCCTTTTTATTATCATAATAAAGGGATATTGCATTATGCAATCGCGGACTAAATACTAAAACATTCAAGTATACCGGGATTTTGAAATTACAATGCTTTTTCATCTAAAATTCACCTTTTCAAGGAATAATATTTACAGGAGGCACTCTGGAATTCTAACATTCTAATATTCTAATATTTCCCATCCCTCACCTCAAAATGTGTAGGCTTGTCTAATAACCTTTTATTCTCCTTTATCCAGGAAGCGATCCACCGGATTATAATATTTACAGGTACTTTAGGTGCTCCAAACAAACCGGTTGCCTTTGAAGAATCACTCAGAAGGGCGGTATTAGCCTCCTTTCCCATGAAAAGAGGCTTTGTCTCAAATAATTTTCCAAATTCACCGGCAATGTCGCGTACCGAAAAAATCTCAGTGCCGGTAATATTAACAATCCATGGCGGACTGTGGGCATTACCAATAGACTGAAGAACCATATTATTTGAATCTCCCTGCCATATGACATTAAAATAGCCCATTGACAAATCCACAGGTAAATGATCTTTAATCTTTAAAGCGATATCCACTAAAACGCCATACCGCATCTCAACAGCATAGTTAAGGCGGATAATAGTTGTAGGGGTATTATATTTGCTGCTGTTATATTCAAACATCCTTTCCCTCCCGAGGCATGACTGCGCATATTCTCCTATAGGTGCAGGCATATCTGTTTCACTTGAGCCTTTCGAATTCACAGGTGCCAAAGGATAAACACATCCGGTAGAAAAAGCGACAATCCGGGAATCTCTGAAATAGCCTGCTATTAATGCAGGCATATAAGAGTTTACAGCCCACGTTAGGGGAAGATTTTCTTCGGAACCGAATTTCATCCCTGCAAGAAAAAATACATTTTTTACTTTGGGCAGACCGGTAATAAACTTTTCGTCAAGCAGGTCATCCCGGATAGTCTCGATGCCATAACCTTCTATTTGTTTTTGTTCCCCGGGAGAACTGAACCTTGAAACCCCAATTATCCGCTTTTTTACTTTTGCTGCATCACAGGCACGTCTGGCCATACGTGCCAGTGAAGGACCTATCTTACCAGCAATTCCGAGAATAATAACATCCCCGTCCAGCCTTCTGAACAGATCAATTGTTTCTACGGAAGGTCTGGACAACATTTCTTCCAGTTGATTTTCATCGAAAATTTTATCCGGATATTCCATAATTACAAGGAATTTATATATGTAACTAATTTATAGTACATATAATAAACCATAATACTAATGAGGATGAATCCAAGTACTGCTAAAATATTTTGCCACAAATTATTACGAAACTTTCCCATCAATTCTTTGCTGTTAACAACAAGGAAAATTCCTATTGCAATAAGAGGAACAGCGAATATTGAAGCGGCAGAGGCGAGGATAAGTGCATAAACAGCATCTCCCCTGAACATCACTGCGATCACCATTCCCAAAAGAAGTATTATGGCAGTGAATACTTTAGGCATTTTTTCGTTCATGGAACGACCAAGTCCGAGTCCGTCAGACAGAAGTCCGCCCCCCATAACCGCATTTACCATAAGCGAAGAAAAAGCTGCCGCACATAAGCCGAGGCTAAAAACAATTTTAGCATAATCTCCGAACAACAAATACAATTGCCTGGCCATATCGGCTGCAGAATGAACCCTTATACCCAGTGGAAATAAAACTGCCGCCGAAGTTATTATCAACATTATTGAAATTAATGCAAGTATGGAGATACCCATGTAAGTATCTGTCAATCCACGTCTTAAATCTGAAAGCTTAAATCCTTTATTTTGTACCAGGTAAGATTGATATATAGCTCCATGCAATACAAAAGTGGTTCCTACCATTGCGGCAATAATATCGAGATTCTCAAATGAAAATGAATTTGGTATAAACCCGCCGGCCAATTTTCCAACGTCCGGCTTTGTGAGCAAAAGATTAAAAAAAAATGCAAGAATCATGATCATGACCATTGCCAACATAAGTTTTTCCAGAATATTATACAGGTTTTTAGCCCAAAAAACCAGTATCATTCCCAGTGGTGTGAATATAAGAGGCCAAATTCTTTCATCGATACCGGTTATTCCCTGCATGGCAATCCCAATTCCGAGGTTATTACCAAACTGAAAACTTGATGCTGCCAGAAAAGCTGATATTCCAATTACAGAAGCGAACCAGCTTCCATAATTTCCGGCAATTGTCCGTAGTATTGAATCTTGACTGACTATTCCAAATCTTAAAGCCATTGATGTATATACAATCATTGAAATTGCCGCAATTACAATCACCCAGAGAAATGCATATCCATGCTCCGAACCAACACTTGAAGCAATAGTGATACTTCCAGGCCCCAGTACAACCGAAGCCACAATAAAGCCGGGGCCAAATGACTTTATAACTTCTTTAACTTTTTGTAATTTTTGCATTTATGGTCTAATATTAAAATAATTAACATTTAGGTATAATTTAAAAATCATGTTAGTAAGTTCTCTTGTTTTAATTAGATTATGTTTATAAAGTCCGTTGACTGAGTTATGTTTGCCCTCCAAATGTTCATTTATGAATAGTAAACTCACATTTGTAGGTCTGTCAGCGAACTTTCTATTCCGGACTCTTTAATTTATGGACAAACACTCGTACAAAGTGTATAAACACATGTATCAATACAAAATTCTTGAAACAATTGTAACACAGAAAGTCAACTTCATAACCGGACTCTATCAAAATCAGAAACTAATCAAACAGAAATTATAATTTCCATGGCTTTCGATACTCATAAGACAAAAGTTCGTTCGCCTTTTCAGAATTGGTTACTATCTCTTTTTCAGCATCCCACTTTAGTGTTTGGTTTACTTGTAACGAAATAGTTGCCAGATGTGCCATACTTGTTGAAAAGTGTCCTTCTTCCAAAGATACAACAGGCATTTGGCGTGATTTAACACAATCAAGAAAGTTGCGAACCAGATTTGCCCCCGGATTAGCATAAGTGCCATCAACCAGCTTGCCGTTACCTGCCCCTTCGGATTCATAGGTTTCAGCGTCTATCATTTTTTCCCAATCCTGAAACTGTCCGCCAGTAGTTGGTACAATCTTGTAATCATTGGAACCACCAGCATAAAGAGTACCGCGGGTACCTCTGAATTCAAGATAACCTTCTGGCGAAAATCTCCCCGAGCTAGCTTCCATGATGGTAAAATTTACTAAGGCCCCTGAAGGAAACTCAAAGATAGTCTGCATAGTATCTGGTATGGTGCGGTCATCATCAATAACATATTTTCCGCCGAGTGTAGTAATGGACACAGGAGATTTTTCATTTAGCAACCAACGCATTAAATCAAGAGCATGTACCCCATTATTAAGAATCTGATTATCAAACTCTTCCCACCAACGGAACATATACGGGGCAATATTATATTGATATGGCCTGTATGGTTTGGGGCCAAGCCACATATCCCAGTCAAAATCCTTTGGGGGATTTTCAGGCTTCATCCTGCCTATTCCTTTCGGATACATGTTAGACACGTGACTTCCACCTGCATAGGTCACTTTTCCTATCTTGCCCTGAGGTATCTCTTTAGCCAGTTTCTGGTAAGTACTGGAACCCCGCCGGTTCAAACATACACCCGCAACACGACCGCTTCCTTTCCATGCGCGTATCATAGCACGGCCCTCATGTATACTTTTAGTAAGGGGCTTTTCAACAAATACATCCTTGCCGGCTTTAAAGGAATCTATCGTTTGAAGGGCATGCCAATGATCCGGAGTTGCTATATAAACGGCATCGATAGTTTTATCATCCAATAGCTCGCGATAATCTGAATATCTGCCTACTTTATCTGAAAAATTTTCTCCCATCCGGGGAATTTTTTCAGTCCTAGTTTCAATATACCGGGGATCAACCCTCGAACGATCACGAATGATATAGGGCTCATAAACATCACATAATGCCGCTACTTCACAATCCGGTTCGTTCATGAATTCATGCATAACCTGTGAGCCACGATTGCCAACGCCAATAAAGCCAACCCTGACCTTATCATTAGCACCGATGATCTTTGAATAACTTTTAGCACTCATTGATCCGGCTCCCAGTGTAAGTCCGGCAGCCGCCATTCCTGCTTCTGACAAGAACGCTCGACGTGTTTTATTTTTTATTGTCTCCTTCATGGTAATATTATTTTTATTAAATTATATTATTTATTATGACTTTAAAATCATATTAAAAAAAATGATCATGCAAATGTATCAATACTTTTACCTATATATTTTGCATCTATTTATCCCATTCAATCTGAATAACTTTGAATCCTTAAATAAATTCAAAAATTTTTAAAGGGCCTCCGTGGTTCTGCGTCATCCATCTCTTTTTGCCAATCATTAAATTTATCTTTAACCATTTTAAAAGCTTCTGTTTCCTTCTCCGACAAGTCATTTCTTTCACCAATATCTTCAAAAAGGTCAAAAAAACCATTATTACGAGGCCGTTTTTCTGATTTAATCCATTTCATTTGGCCAACCCTGGCAGCATATTCATCCCTAAATTCCCAGTACATTTCTTTTCTTTCCAGATTTCTTTCTTCTCCGGTAAGAAGCGGTAAAATTGAAAATCCATCTAAAACAAGTGAATCAGGTTTACCGATATCTGTAATGTCCAATATAGTAGGGAATATTTCAAGTGAACTGATAAAATTATCAATTACCTGGCCTTTTTCAATTTTCCCCGGCCATTTCACTATGAAGGGTACGCGAATACCTCCCTCCCACATATTTGCCTTGCCGCCTGACAAAGGTGAATTATCCGAACCTGTACCTCCTCCGTTATCGGAGAAAAACATTACTATTGTATTTTCAGTCAATCCTAAACTATCAACAAGTCCAATAATATTACCTATAGCATCATCCATACATGTAACTGCCGCCATAAATTCTCTCCTTCTTTGTTCACGACGGGTATCTCCATCAGGATACATGGTAAGATATTCAATGGGGGCCTGGATTGTACCTCTTATTTCAGGATCAAGACTCGAAGAACCATGCGGTGCATTAAAAGGCAAATAAAGGAAAAAAGGATTATCACGGTTCTCCTTTATAAACCTCACTGCCTCACGCTCAAATAAATAGGTGGCGTAAGTACCTTTGTCTTCTGTTGTGGGACTATTATTCCTGTACATGGAAGGAACATAATATCTCTCATGTGTATAGTAATCTATTCCTGTATTTACAAAACCATAAAATTCATCAAATCCACGCTGTAACGGTAAAAATCTATTTAGCTGTCCCAGATCCCATTTACCAAAGATCCCATTTTTATAACCAGCATTCTTCAAAAATTCCGGGAAAAGTACTTCTCTTACGTCCATGCCCAATATTCTTTCGGGAGAAGTACGATATTCATAAGAAGTATAAACATGTCCGTCATTGACCCTGTTATTGCGGAACAATTCATAAGTACCGTTTCGTTGAGGATACCGGCCGGTAAACAGGCTGCCACGTGAAGGGGTGCAGGCTGAAGATGTTACATAAAAATTTGTAAACCTCATCCCTTCTTTAGCCAGTTGGTCAAGATTAGGTGTTCTAATATCAGTACTGCCGGCGACGCCAAGATCGTTGTAACCCTGATCATCCGAAACTATTAAAATGATATTGGGACTAAATTTTTCATTGTATTGTTTAGCATTATCACTACACCCGGGGGGAAAAAACAATATCATTCCCATATAAAACCAGTTCTTGCTAATATTATAATCCATACTCACAATATTTATTAAATCCAATACGAAAAGTATATTTTATTTTACATCTTAAAAACACATTATCAAATGATATTTCATTGGACTTAACCTCTCACTTTTCAGACAATTTTCCTGTTTGCCTCATCAAGTTCCAATTGTTTAATTACTATTACCCTGTTATGGTTATCATATTTGGTCTTTTCCAAATATACTAACCATTAAAGATGTTTGTCATATATTTGAGAATAACAGTATGACCGGAACATAGTGCTATTCATCACTGATTAAAGGGATCAGGTATCTTTACCAGATCCTGTATCAATTTTCCTTTATGTTCGAATCTTGCCAAAGTATATACATTACCTTCATTATCAATGGCTATTGAATTTACATAAGTAGGTCTTGAGCCGTCTGAATAAAATATAGCGCCGTGATCTGTGTAGTTACCACTGGGGATATGATAAGTGACCAGATGAAGATTTTCTAATCCGCGTGCTGCACCCATAGCTATTTCATCAACACCTCTCACCCTCTTCCCGTCAATATATATCGGTCCCCCCGTTAAATAATAAATAGTTTCTCTATCGAGGCCAAGTTTAAAGCCCAGATAACCATAGCTGAACTGATCATACATGCCGCTCCTTTGTGAAAGTTCTGAAGTGATTCTCTCTATAAGCTCGATCTTTTTACCACGCGGATCAAACCTGAATAAATATCCTGAATTCCCGTGAACACCATAAGCTACGCCTTCGGGAGCATACCAGATTATCCGCCTCCAGTTATATCCCATACTTCCCGGCCGGGCCGGATCATATTCTCCCAAATAATCTATTCTCAAATTCACCTCTTCCAATTTATTAATATTTTGCACATCAGGATCATAACTATATATATCACCTTCAGATGTAGAATAATACACCTTGCCGTCCCGCGGATCAACAAGCATCGACCTGCAGAGTACCCGATAGTCATCACCCACCTTGCCGGCCTCACCCTTAGCCGATACAGGTCCTTTATTTATTAATTCACGTGTATTAACATCCAGATGAATAAAATATCCCGTTGGCCAAGTAATTGCGTATATCTGTTTTCTCATTGTATCCATTGTCATTGTGAGGACTCCCTCACCCTCAGGAGCAATTGCAATGTCATCAAAGGTGCCTTCCGAAAGATCATAACTGATGAAATGGCCTCCGGGGTATAATTTGTATCCTTCCGGAGCATTGACAGGAAGACATTCTCTTCCGTCGATTATTTCATAGTACCCTACATGAGTGGATGAATATAGCTTCCCGTCGCTCTCATAAAAATTTGAATGGGATTTTCCCTGTGGAATAGCACCCGTACCGGATTCACCACATATTTCTGTAAGATCAGCCAGACAACTTATTTCATCAGTCTCCGGATCATAAGTATATATTTGTCCTCCTCTATCAATTGATTGTGATGATAAACAGTAATATATTCTCCCGTCGCTCGCCGCACTGATAGCATTGTAAGTATCATGAGCCAGATTAAAACCGGAGAAATACTTTTTTGCCGTTAAACGTTTTGTTTCATATGAATCTATCCACGAAGCTAAATTATTGATAATTTCATCTACCTTATCTGATGATCCCTCTCTTAATGAAATACCTGATTGTTCTGCCAGCTTAAATGCTTCTGTGGTAATTTTCGTTTCAATACCCGGAGCCCATACAGAGGGCATCCCATAAACCATCTGGGAAGTTTCCCCTTCATATCCACCTTCCCTTAAAACTCTTTCCGAAGGTATATACCCCATAACATCATTAGAATAGCCCATGACGAATATATCATTGCCAAAAATTTTCTTCAGGTTATTTGAGTATTTAACGAGTAATTCCCCACCAAGACTGGCTATAATCTGATCACCCAGTTGCCAGAACTGAACAGGATAGGGGTATGAAGTTATGAACGATTCCTCTCGTTCCAGCTTTTCAAGCTTACTGGCAGCCCATCTTTTCCTGTATCCTTTAAGCTCTTTTTCCATTTTTATTAATTCTTCTTTTGTCGGCGGCTCGCTTAATTCCAGATATATTTCAGTATATGCGGTGGTCATGACCGGTAACAGCTCATTCATGTCTTCTTCAAGCACCCGTCCAACAGCAGCAGCCAGTTCCTTGCCATATTGCCGTGCCAGTGAAACAGAGCAGCGGGGCAAAGGATTCTGGTCAGCTCCCGCACCCTGAAAAAACATAGCTGTGGCCCCCCTATATTTATCTTCCAGCTCAAGCTGAGCAAAACCGGGATAGTCCCCCGACCACTGGTATCCGCTTAATACCGTAGCATGACAGGCATAACCAAATACTATAGCTTTTATCCGTCCCCTCTTATTCTCCACTTTAAGTACCGGAACTGCAAAATCGTTTGGTCCGGCCAGTTCGCTGAGACCAGATATCTTTGATTCCCTGTTGTTTCTACGGTTAACCTGAAATCTAACCACACCATTATTAGAATAAATCCTTGCAGGTTTTAAAGACCTTTCTGCCTTCCTGGCGAGTTTCAATATCTGCTCAACCAACCAGTCAGAGTATTTATCAATTTTTTCTTTTTGATATGGAGCCAGTGGATATATATCCATCAAAGCTTTTTTTAATGCAGGTCCGGAGTGAGTATGCGAACTGCTCAGAATTATCTGTGCCTTTGTCAGTCCCATTGAACTGTGTAAATCACTGCGGATACGGTCAGACAAAGGTTTTGAAAAACCAAGTAAATCAGTTGTAATAAGCAAGGCCCGATAACCTTTTGAATCCTCCAAAAACAAAGCTTTTGCTTTCAAATCATGTATTTTACCATCAGCAGGTCTCGTTCTTGCTGCATAACCGGCCATCCATATATATTCTTCCGGAGTTATCTCTATCTCAGATATTCCTACCTTCCATCCTGCTTCAGGCCTTTGGGCAGAAACAACAAAAGTGCTGACCGCCAAAAGTGAGATAGTAAATAAAAGATAAAGTAATTTTCGCATCAAACTTATATAAAAAGTAATTTAATAAAATTTAAAAAATTGATATCTAAATATTTACGTTTTTTATTTGTATGGCATTTATGAAATATTTTTGTATTTCTCCTTTTCGGGGAAGCCTCAAATTTATATTTTCACTAAAATACCTGCACACGAAAAAATCAGTTTGCTTTTCCAATGCAAACCGGGAAACAACTTCAGATATAAATAATCTCGGCAGCCAATAAAAATATTAAAAAATCTTCAGCAAATGCAACTTATTTTCAATTTCTTCCGCTTCAGTAAAAATGCGAGGATAATTATTCTTATCAAAACCGGAAATATTTATTAGTACCTCACTTATACCTTTTTCATATGTTTTAACAAATTCCACATCAGCAGGATACATATACCCTTTTTCGCTCTTAGCCCTGAAATGACAACCTGCAATCAGTGCTTTAAGAATTTTATCGTATGGCATGTCCATTGATAAGGCTAACTTGATAGCTCCTGCCAACCTGTCATGGGGACCAAGTTTGCGCGGAAGATCGCAGCCAACACGGTAAATTGTATCACCAAGGGCTTGATTACTGAATCTTTGCAGAAGATCATTTATATGATGATCCAGTTCACTAATAGAGAAATCTTCAGGGTATTTTTTCTCTAACAGTTTGGCAGACTGCTTCATTGTTGCTCTTACGGTTGAATAAATACGTGGTACTTCAAGGGCTTCCCATATATGTTTAAAATGCTGATTATAAAAAAATCCCCAGTACGCCGTAGCTGCATGCCCGAGATTATGAATAAATAATTTACGGTCGACCCATGCTTTCATATTATCTTTGGGAGACAGTCCTTCAACATCAGGAATAGGGTTTTTAAATGCACTTTTATCCAGGATCAGGGTATTGTAAGGTTCTGCAAATACTTTAAGTATATCCTTTTTCATAATATTTTCAGGTATTATCGGCACCATTTTGCCGATACTTGTTTCGACAAGACCTACTAATTTCTCCAATGGATAATCATGAGGCAAATATTTACTTAACTCTTCCCTGAAATAACGTGCCCCGTCCCGCATATTTTCTGCAATAATTATATCAATTGCATCAATAACTGACCTCTTATATCTTTCTTTTAAACCAACAGCGATCAAAGGCATAATACCAGACAAAGCATTAATGCCAACTGATACAGCCATGATCCGTGCATCACTGATCTCTTCTGCCACGTCTCCTTCATTACGGGCATCAACGCCCCGGACATTACTAACTGTTATCTTCTTGTCGACTTTTGATTTAATGATAACATCATATTTTCTCCTTCGATTTAATTCATGAATAACAGGAAGTGAAATATCAACAAACACAACTTCAAATCCTCCCTTACTGAATAATTGACCAATAAAAGAACGTCCGATCCTGCCTGCTCCGAAAATAATTATCTTTTGATTTGTCATTATAATAAATATTTATCCGTTACGAATCGGGTTAAAAAACATTATAATAAATATATCTGTTATTCACCTGCAAAAATCATTTTACTCGTTTAAAAAAATTTGTATATATTACCAAACAATTTTACCATAACAAAAATAATATTAATTAATGTCAGTATTAAATAAAAATTGCATCTAACAAAAAGTTGCTAAAATTATATAAACATAGAAATCAATTTTTAATTTTATATGCCATAATTGTCACCTAAATAAATATCGATATGAAAAAAAAATACCATGACATGAAATTATTAGGCAAAGTTCTTATCTTATCACTTGTCATAATTTTTTGCAGTTGTTCACAAAACCAAAACACCAAAAATCAAAGTGAACAAAATATTTTTAATGGTTTTGTCAATCCCCCTTCCGAATCACGTCCATTTGTGCGGTGGTGGTGGAATGGCAACCATATTTCAGCAGGCGAGATAAAAAGAGAACTTGATATATTACATTCTGCCGGCATCGGGGGTATTGAAATAAATCCCATAGCAATGCCGGAAGATGCTCCCAATATCAACACAGAACCAATTAAGTGGCTTAGCAGGGAATGGAACGAATTATTTGCATTAGCCGCTACAGAAGCAAAAAAGAGAGACATGATAGCTGATGTTATCGTTGGCTCGGGATGGCCTTTTGGAGGAGAGTTTCTGAATGAGGAAGAAACTATCCAAAGGGTAATTACTAATAAAATATCCTGTTCAGGCGGAGACAACATTTCTTTATCTGAGAATGATCTTATCAATAAGGCTTTGCAAACTTTGAATACACGATCGAGGTCGGAAGGAAGCCAAAGCAATGAAATACTTTTTATTCAGCTAGTCCCGAAGGATATCAATTCTTTAGAAGAAATATCTGATCTAACCGATCAATTTAAAGAAAACAGTATTTTAAATTTTGTTGTTCCGCAAGGCGAATATAATCTTGCCTATGGAATCAGACAGAGAGGACACAGACAAGTTATGCACGGAGCATTGGGGGCAGCAGGACCAGTCATGGACCATTACAAACAGGATGTAACACTATCTTATCTGAACCGGCTCATAAAAATAAGTGAAGATACAGGAATCCCGCTAAAAGAATTGATCAGGGCGCTTTTCTGCGACAGTATTGAACTTGCAGGAGCTAACTGGACTGATGGTTTTAAGGATATCTTTTTCGATGAATATAATTACGAAATAAATCCTTACTTATCATTTATTTTTTATGAACCTCATGAAGGATATGACCTTCTGAATTACGATGCCGCCTTTTCTGATAAAATACTTCGTGCGAGATACGATTTCAATAACCTGCTGGTGAAAGTCTTCCTCGAGAACTTCACTGAAACTTTTCAGCAGTTTTGTACGGATAACGGACTGTTGTGCCGCTACCAGGCTTATGGTACTCCTTTTCTTATGGGAATGATGGAGGGTAATATGATTCCTGATATCCCCGAAAGCAATAACTGGATATATTCCTCAGATATGAATGCTGATCAATGGGAATGGAATCAACAACACGGTTATATGATATGGAATCTTTATGCTGCTTCCGGCGGACATCTCACCGGCCGCGATATTATCAGTTGCGAAGCAATGACTAATACCAGGGGAGTGTTTAAAACATCGCTGGAAGAAATAAAGCAACATGATGATATGAATTTTATTTCAGGTATCAACCATTCCGTCTTACACGGATTTAACTACTCGCCTCCCGGGGCGGGATTCCCCGGCTGGGTTCGATATGGAGCTTACTTCAGCGAACAGAATACATGGTGGCCTTACTTTTCTGAATGGGCAGATTATAATGCCCGCCTTTCATATATTTTTCAACAATCACAACCTGTAAAAAATATTGCCATATTACCCCCTACGGATGATATTTGGGCTAAAATAGGACTGAGCCGGGGGCCATTTCATATGAAGCCATGGTATTGCTTCCGATTGTGGGAATCTTTAAGTCAGGCCGGCAGCTCATGCGATTATATCTCCGGAAAGATAATCCGCGAAGGTACTGTCGAGGAAGGATTATTAAAGTATGGACCAATGTCATATCAGGCGGTAATTTTAATCAGTAATAGCTCTATGGATCCTCTTACTGCCCTTGCACTGGAAAAATATGTTGAAACCGGGGGACGGATAGTAATGATTGACAGTATTCCCAACCGTTCACTTTCAATGGAAGATGCGGTATCAGGAGATAAAACGGTACAGGATGTCTTTTCAAAACTGACTAAAAATTTTTCGGAACAGTTATTTTTTATAAAAAGTCCTTCCAATGAAACAGAATTATTGTCATGGACAAAACAATTACTAAAAAAAATAAATATAGAAAAAGATGTTAATATAGTTAATCCTGACAAAAACATTTTTCAGATAAGAAAAAAAGCAGGTGAAAAAGATATTTATTTCTTTACCAATTCCAATCGCTCCAGAACCATATCCTTAAATGCCACTTTCCCTGTTAAAAACAAAACACCATGGAGATGGAATCCTGAAAATGGAACCCGGAATGTCTATCGTTACGCAAAAAAAGGAAACGAGCTGAAAATTGAACTGGCTCCGTTAGAATCACTACTGCTGATTTTTGATGGCAGACTTAAGGGAAAGCCGGCCGGAATTAATAATCCGCCACATACAGTTCATAAAATTGTTGAAGGTCCATGGCAGGGAACATTTAAACATGTAGACGGATCAGAGTTTAACCATACCTTTGAAGAACTAACAGAATTTGGCACTTCCGGTGATCCCAAATTCGGGACATTCGCTGGAACAGTCAGCTATGTAACTAAATTCGAATCAGACGGTCATGGAAACCGGCTCGAACTGGGACAAACCAATAAAGGGGTCACCGAAGTCTTTATCAATGACAAACCGGCAGGATTGAACTGGTACGGCAAGCCGATTTTTCAAATAAATAATTTGTTGAAAGAAGGGGAAAATCTGCTGGAAATAAAATATACTACTGTTCTTTCCAATTATGTAAGAAGTCTGAATGAAAATCCAACCGCAAAGAAATGGGCCTCAGGATATGAGCAAATTGCGTGCGGACTTGAAGGTGATGTAAAAATTTATAAATGAGCAGAAAAATAACACAGAAAATTGCCGTCTTGATGAACCTTCCCGATTCGGATAAAAATACAACCTAATAATTTAAACGGACAAAATTGTTAAAAAGCCGACAGCTTACCGGTTTTGCTTGTCAACTTGAGGAGCGACAATTATCTATTATGCCAATAATTTATTATTTTTGGCCAGCCTGACTAATATATTCTGGAAATAATTTATGGACATGACAGCCAACTTACAAGAAACAAAAGAATGGTATGTAGTACATACCCGTTCAAGAACGGAAAAAAAAGTATGTGCCGAGTTGACAAATAAAAATATCGAATGTTTCCTGCCGCTTCAAAAAAAGCTGCGAAAGTGGAAAGACAGAAAAAAGTGGGTGAAAGTACCTCTTATTTCCGGTTATTGCTTCGTTCATATAAACAGAAAGGAATACGATTCTGTCCTTAAATCTGATCATGTAGTCTGCTATATTACTTTCGAAGGTAAAGCAGCTGTTATTCGTCCTCATGAAATAAAGCAGCTCAAACAAATGCTCCGACAATCTGATTTTGAAGTTACTGTTTTTAATGAAAATTTTACACCGGGACAAAAAGTAGAAATAATAAAAGGGCCTTTGATAGGACTGAAAGGCGAACTGGTTAACTGCCGTGGGAATAAACGTTTTATTCTAAGGATCAGCCAGATCAAGAACGTTTTTTCAGTGGAAGTGCCGGTCGGCAGTCTCACCGCACTACCAGACACAAATACTATTCATACTATGGATGGGTAGGAGACAAAGCATAATAATTACTGCCCGGATTATAAACCAGAGCTTTCTCAGCCCTGTCATTAATGCGGGGATAATAAATGTCGCAGGATTATTTTATGTCTTAAAATTTTAAACGCATGGATACGAAAATCATTAAAATCATAGCCCGTGAATTGGGTTTAAGTGATACAGCGGTTTCCAATACCATAGTGTTGCTTAGTGAAGGAGCAACAATACCCTTTATCTCACGGTACAGGAAAGAACGTACCGGTAGTCTGGACGAAGTACAGATATTAAAAATAAAAGAGCTGTCAGACAAATTTAATGAATTGGGAAAACGCAAGGCTACGGTACTCAAATCTGTTGAGGAACAAAATGCACTTACGCCCCAACTTAGAAATC
The DNA here is from genome assembly GCA_964611525.1 of uncultured Prolixibacteraceae bacterium. Taxonomy (GTDB): domain Bacteria; phylum Bacteroidota; class Bacteroidia; order Bacteroidales; family Prolixibacteraceae; genus JAAYJR01. The sequence continues at coordinate 15,580 of CAZTAL010000018.1, read as the reverse complement.
GCATAACAGAATGTATTAATCCCCTTGAGCTGGAGGATATTTACCTGCCTTATAAACCCAAGAGGCACACTAAAGCTATGATAGCAAAGGAGCGGGGACTGGAGCCACTGGCAAAAATAATTATGAAGCAACAGGATACCAACCCTGCCTCACGTGCTGCCTCATTTCTGAATGAAGAAGTAAAGACAGCAGGGGAGGCACTATCGGGTGCCCGCGACATTATCGCCGAATGGATAAATGAAAATGAAAAAGCCCGGAATATTGTCCGCCGTGAATTTAAAAAAAATGCATTTATCTTTTCTAAAGTGATTAAAGGAAAAGAAGAGGCGGCGGAGAAATACCGCGACTATCACGACTGGAAAGAGCCACTGGGGAAATGCCCTTCACACAGGCTGCTTGCCATGAGGCGGGGAGAAAAAGAAAAACTACTTCACGTTATAATTAAACCTGACAGTAAACAGCCGCTCGATCATCTGAACCGTTTTTTTGTAAAGGACAATAATGAATGCTCCCGCCAAGTTGCCAGCGCGGTAAAGGTCAGCTATAATCGTCTTATGGAACCATCTATTGAAACCGAATTCGCAAATATTTCAAAAGAAAAAGCCGACAAGGAAGCAATAAGTGTCTTCGCCGAAAATCTTCGTCAGTTGCTGCTTGCGCCGCCACTCGGACAAAAACGCATTATGGCTGTGGACCCCGGATACCGCACAGGTTGCAAAATTGTTTGTCTCGACGAAAAGGGTGATCTGCTACATAATGAAACTATTTATCCCCATAAGCCTCAGCAAGAAATAAAATTAGCGGCAAAAAAAATACATTCACTGGCAAACGCATATAATATCGAAGCCATAGCAATTGGCAACGGAACAGCAAGCAGGGAAACGGAATTTTTTATTAAAAGGCTAAGATTCGACCGCGATATGGAGGTTTATATTGTAAACGAGGACGGGGCTTCTGTTTATTCCGCCTCTTCAATAGCCCGTCAGGAGTTTCCACAATATGATGTTACGGTCAGAGGGGCAGTTTCCATTGGCAGGCGACTCATGGACCCCCTGGCGGAATTGGTGAAGATAGATCCTAAAAATATCGGGGTAGGACAATATCAACATGACGTAAACCAGAAATATCTAAAAAAAAGTCTGGATGCCCAGGTTGAAATATGTGTTAATGCTGTTGGAGTCAACGTTAATACCGCCAGCCGGCACCTGCTGGCCTACATATCAGGCCTCGGTCCCCGCCTTGCACAAAATATAGTAGAATACAGAAAAAACAACGGCAGTTTCCGTTCACGTGAAGAGCTAAAAAAAGTGCCGCTGATGGGAGCAAGGTCATATGAACAATCAGCTGGATTTTTACGAATACAGGGAGGTGATAATCCCCTTGACAACTCAGCAGTACACCCCGAAGCATATGATATCGTCAGGAAAATGGCTTTCGACCTGAAATGTGAGCTGAAAGACCTGTTAAATAATGAGAGGCTGGTTTCCCTGATAAACCTTGAAAAATATATATCAGATAAGGCAGGGCTACCAACACTAAAGGATATTAAAAATGAATTGATCAAACAGGGACGTGACCCCCGAAAGCAAATAAAAATATTTGAATTTGACCGGAATATTTTATCAATAGATGATCTGAAAGAAGGAATGGTACTACCTGGTATAATAAACAATATAACAAGGTTCGGAGCATTTGTCGACATAGGAATTAAACAGTCCGGACTGATCCATGTATCTGAAATGGCCGACCGTTTTGTTTCAGATCCCAACGAAATAGTCAGAATACATCAACATGTCAAAGTAAAAGTTCTGGATATTGATATTCCACGCAAAAGAATCCAACTCTCACTGAAACTAAATAAACAGTGGTCATAAACCTATCTTTGACTTAAGAAATAATGTACTTCCGGCAAGAACCATTGTGATTGTCAAAAGCTGATAATGCAGCCGCCGAAGACTTACAAATTGCTATTCATCATCTTCGGAATCCAGAAATTCTTCGTTTTCAAATTCATCTTCCATAAATTCTTCAGCTTCCTCTATCAACTGCTCAATCAGATCTTCGTCTCCCGGTTCCCCGTCAATCCAATGTATCTTCTGGTTGCTCCAAAAATCATCAATATCAGCTTCAACAATGAAGCGGGGCATTTTTGTGTGAACAACAAAAATAGTTTCAGGAGTTTCCATGGAATTGTCAGCCAGTAAAAATGTTGGCAACATAATTTTTTCTTTTTTAATTATTTTACAAATTTATAAAATAGATTGTTATTTTAGCTAAAATAAAAAATACAATACGTAATGAATGAACTGAACGATTATCTTTCTCTTATAGACGGTAATATAGGCGGATCACAATGGTTCGTTTTTCTACTTTTAGGAACAGGCCTTTTTTTTACTTTCTATCTGAGATTTCCTCAATTCCGTTATCTCCGGCATTCATTACGCATTGTAACCGGAAAATTTGACAAAGAGGGCGATGAAGGTGATACTACGCACTTTCAGGCACTAACTACTGCATTATCTGGCACAGTTGGTACAGGGAACATTGCCGGAGTGGCTCTGGCTATTCATCTGGGCGGCCCCGCAGCTTTATTCTGGATGTTGATAACTGCTGCATTGGGAATGACTACTAAATTTGTGGAAGTAACTCTCTCCCATAAATACCGTGAAAAAGCGGAAGACGGATCCATTGCAGGGGGACCTATGTACTATATGCATAAACGTTTAAATATAAAATTGAAAAGCGGTGAAAAAATAAAAACCGGCTATTTGCTTGGAGCTATCTTTGCCGTGGCAACTATTTTTTCTTCTTTTGGCACAGGAAACCTTCCCCAGATAAACAGTATATCAAATTCTCTTTTTGAAACTTTCGGAATAAAGCATGCCCTCACCGGCGGCTTATTGGCTATACTACTGGCCATGGTAATACTGGGAGGTATAAAACGGATCGCAAAAGTAACCTCAAGGCTGGTGCCTTTTATGGCAATAGTCTATTTTATAGGATCCATTGCAGTTATTGCATATAATTACCAAAATATTTTACCTTCTCTTGCAGCTATAATCAGCGATGTTTTTACCGGCACGGCGACTGTGGGAGGCTTTTTGGGAGGAAGTGTAGCTTTCGCATTCAACAGGGGAGTAAACCGTGGATTGTTTTCAAATGAAGCAGGTCAGGGTTCGGCTCCTATTGCCCACGCAGCAGCCAGGGCACACGAACCGGTTTCAGAAGGACTGGTGGCTCTGCTAGAGCCTTTTATCGATACCATTATTATCTGCACTTTAACAGGACTGGTCATAATTTCTTCCGGTGTATGGAATGAAAAGCTGGATAACCGGTTTCAGGAAACAGATCTGATAGTTCTGGAAAACAAATATTCAGAAAAGGACAAATCAGATAAAAAACAACTTTATAAATTTCTAGCAGGAAAAACCGAATTACCTTTATTGTCAGGCACTCTGAAGGTAACTAACGGAAAAATACAGAACCAGCCAACAATACTCCACGCCCGTTCAGTAGCAGAAAATGTCAGGGTACTGCAGGACAATGAACCATACAGCGGGAAGATAGAATTCAGCGAAGGCAAACTTGTTGGACAGGACGGACTGGCACTAACAGGTAAGTCACTTATGCACAGTGCACCTCTGACAACTATAGCCTTTACACGTAGCTGGTTTGGTGAATACGGGAAATATATTGTCTCTATCGGATTGCTGCTGTTTGCCTTTTCAACTGCCATAAGCTGGTCATATTACGGAGGAAGAGCTGTCACTTATCTTTTTGGTATCAAAGGAGTTTTTTACTACCGGATTATTTATGTAATTGGATTTTTCCTTGCATCCTTTACCGACACTACCATCATCTGGACACTTTCAGGCATAACTATTGCGCTGATGACTATTCCAAACCTCTTTGGCATATTATCGCTGCATAAAGAAATGAAAACCGAGGTCAGACTTTTCTGGCAAGAATACTCACAACATTTTCCAGGTAAAAAATCAATCAAGATATAATAGTGAGATAACATGCAAAATATTTATCCTGATAATTTTGAGAAGAAAGTCGGATTTGATCAAATCCGTAAAAAATTGCATAATAAATGTCTGAGCCTAATGGGGAAAGAGCGGGTTGACAATATGGATTTTCAAAATAATTATGATTCTGTATCCCGTCAACTTGACGAGGTTTCCGAATTTTGCCGGATCATAACTGAAACAGAAAACTTCCCGGCAGATCACTTCTATGACTTACGACAACCTTTGCAAAAAATAAGGATTGAAGGCCGTTTTCTTGAGACTGCCGAACTGTTTGACCTTAAACGTTCTCTTGAAGCGGTACGCGCAATAAGCAAATTTTTCAAAAATCAGGATAAAAATATTTTTCCCCTCCTCATAAAAAAGGTTGAAAGGGTTCGCATATTCCCACAAATCTACGAAAGGATTGACAAAATTATTAACAAGCATGGCAAAATACGTGACAATGCATCACAAGAGCTGGCACAAATAAGGAAGAATATTCTTTCTTTACAATCGGGCATGTCCAAAAGAATCCATGCCATATTAAAACAAGCCCAGATAGATGGTATCGTGGATGAAGACGCCGCAGTTTCTATCCGTGACGGCCAGGCAGTGATACCTGTTTCAGCATCCAATAAAAGAAAAATCAAAGGGATTGTATACGATGAATCGGCTTCAGGAAAAACGGTTTATATTGAGCCAAATGAGATAGTTGAGATAAATAACGAGATCAGAGAACTTCAGTATAGTGAACGCCGCGAAATAGTACGCATATTAACTGGATTCTCTGACTATCTAAGACCTTATATTGAAGAATTATTTTATTATCACGATTTCTTGGGGGAAATTGATTTTATACGTACAAAAGCTTTACTGGCAATAGAATTCAGTGCCATAAGACCCGAACTAATCGGCACACCATTTATAAAATGGGAACAAGCTATACATCCTTTGTTATTACAATCGCTAAACAGAGAAAAACGCAAAATAGTTCCCCTTGACATATTGATAGACGACCAAAACCATATTCTCATGATTTCCGGACCTAATGCCGGGGGAAAATCAGTATGCCTTAAAACAGTTGGGCTCTTACAATATATGCTTCAATGCGGATTACTGATTCCACTGAGTGAAGGCAGTGTTACCGGTATCTTTGAAAAAATATTCATCCATATTGGAGATGAGCAGTCACTGGAAAACGACCTCAGCACATACAGCTCTCATTTGCTCAATATGAAATATTTCATTAAAAACTGCAATGAAAATACGCTGGTACTTATAGATGAATTCGGCGCGGGTACAGAGCCTGTGCTGGGAGCAGCTATAGCAGAAGCGATACTTGAAGAACTACTTAAAATACGCACATTCGGGCTTATTACTACTCACTATACTAATCTGAAACATTTCGCCTCCTCAACAAAAGGTATTATAAACGGAGCTATGCTATATGATTCTCAACATATGAATCCCCTGTTCAGGCTTGATATAGGAAAACCTGGCAGCTCATTCGCTTTTGAAATTGCACGGAAAATAGGATTGCCCGAAAGTATCCTCACCAAAGCCACAGAGAAGGTTGGAAAAGAACATATAGATTTCGATCGTAATCTTCGCAAAATAAACAGGGACAAAAGGTACTGGGAAAATAAAAGGCAAAGAATAAAAAAAGTTGAAAAGATCCTTGATGATTTGGCCGTCTGCTATGAATCTGAGCTCCGGAAAACTAAAAAAATGCGTAATGAAATCATGGAAAAAGCCAGCGAAGAAGCTGATAAAATGCTGGCAGGGGTTAATAAAAAAATAGAGAACACTATTCTAGAGATCAAAAAAGCTCAGGCAGAAAAAGAAAAGACTAAAAAGGTTAGGCAGAAAATGAAAAACATCAAATCATTCGTTGAGATGAAAAGCGGTGAACAGGACAGCCTTATAAATGCAAAAATTGAGAAGCTTCGTCGTATGGAAAACAAACGCAACAAGCACAGACCGGCGGATTCAAAAACTAATGCCCCCCTAAGATCCCCCCAAAAAATCACCGAACTTCAGAAAGGTGATAAAGTCCGCCTAAAAGGACAAACTGCCGTGGGTGACCTCATTGAGCTTAACGAAAAAAATGCGGTTGTTGCATTCGGACAACTGATAACAACACTGCCTCGTGAACGGGTGGAGCAAATCAGCAGTAATGAAGCTAAAAAAATTGAAAAAGCAACCAAAAGTACCAGCTCACTAATAGTGGGAAGCCTGTCTGAAAAGCGTCTCAGCTTCAGGCCTGAAATAGATGTCCGCGGCCAGCGAGTGGAAGAGGCAGTTGACAATATCAGGAAATTTATCGACGAAGCAATAATGTTCGAGCAAAGAAAACTCCGAATACTGCATGGTAAAGGGCATGGTATCCTGAAAGAAACAATACGTGAATATCTCAAGTCGGAACCGATGGTACAAAGTATTGAAGACGAACATGTGGATCTGGGAGGAGCTGGTATTACTTTAGTAATATTAAGACTCTGATTATTTGATCTCAAAATCCAGCATTTTATTACATTCATTATAATTTTATAATTTTATCCGGATATTATTTCTCCAGCATCCTTAATTTGATCTGTGTCAGAACTTTCTTGGTATAGAGAGGAAATTCACTCTTCATGATCCACCCGAAATAGCCTGACTGTTCCTGTAATACCTTTTCTACCGGTACTCCCTTATTCTTTCCAAAATTGAAAACCTCAACGCCATCGTCATTATATACAATCCTTCCTACAAAATCAACATTCCTGTCATACGAGGAAAACTCGCTCAATTTCTCCATATCATTAACAATAGGTACAGATATGTTTCCCCTTTTATCCTCATACTCAATACCCTGATACATCTCGAGCTGGGATTTGAGCACTTCATATGTCGCCCGCGTATCTGCAAGGGCAGAATGAGCATCTATAAGTGACTTATTACAATAAAATTTATATGCGGCAGCAAGTGTACGTTTTTCCATCTTATGAAATATAGCCTGTACATCAATGAACTTTCTTTTTTTTAAGTCAATTTCAACATCAGCCCGGATAAATTCCTCAGCAAGTATGGGAATATCAAACCGGTTAGAATTAAAGCCGGCCAGATCACATCCCTCGATAAATTTTGCCAAATTTTTTGCCACTTCTTTGAAAGAAGGTTCGTTAGCTACATCCTCATTTGTTATTCCATGAATCCTTTTAGCTTCTTCGGAAATTGGGATTCCGGGATTAATACGCTGAACATTCTCTTCTTCTGTTCCGTCTATATATACTTTAAGGATAGCTATTTCTACAATCCTGTCCCTGACAATATCAATACCTGTTGTTTCAACATCGATAAAAACAACAGGATTTCTTAAATTCAACTGCATAAACTTTTTTTTGCTAGCCATTAATCATCATAGGCATAAGTAGCATAAGCACATCCTCTTCATCCTCTTCTGTCTCTACAGGTAATATCAATCCTGCCCTTGAAGGGTCACTCATTTCCAGTCGCACGTCGCCTGAAGATAAATTTGTAAGAATTTCCAGTAAAAATACTGACTTGAACCCTATCTCTATTTCATCGCCATTATACTCACAATTAAGCCTTTCAACAGCAGAAATAGAATAATCTATATCCTGTGCCGAGACCTCCAACTGGTTATCCTTTATACTTAACTTTACAAGATTACTCGCCTGGTTGGAAAATACTGAGACGCGTTTTAATGTATTATAAAATGCCAGCCTGTCTATAATCATCTTGTTAGGATTATCAGAAGGAATGACCGAGTTATAAGATGGGTAGTTCCCTTCTACCAATGTGCATATCAACTTATAGTCAGTCAGCATAAAAATGGCATATTTGTCGTCAAACTCCACTCTCACATCATTCTGTTCTCTCGGGAGCAAGCTACGCAAAAGGCTCGCCGGCTTTTTGGGAAGTATAAAGGACGATTCGAATTCAGAACCTGCATCACTTCTTTTGTACCTTACCAGCTTATGTGCATCGGAAGCTACAAAACCCATACTCTCGGGAGTAATTTCAATAAAAATGCCATTCATCACAGGCCGCAGCTCATCATCAGCAGTTGCAAACAGAGTTTTTTCTATTCCTTTTAATAAAATCCTTTGCCTGACGGTCACCGATGTAGCCGACTCCTCATCTACCTCCGGGATTTGGGGAAATTCATCACCGTCATAACCGGTGATACTGAATTTACCATTATCGGACAAAATTTCAATCCCGTAATTTTCGGAATCAATATTAAATGTAAGAGGTTGCTCCGGAAATTCTTTCAGTGTATCAATTAAAAGTCTTGCCCTGATGGCAACGGTTCCCTCATCCTCCGTATTATCCAGTTCAATACTGGTAATAAGGGTTGACTCAAGGTCGGAAGCAGTAATAGTCAATGTTGTACCACTCAAATTAAACAGAAAATTATCCAGAATGGGCATAGTACTTTTGCTGCTTATCACCCTGCTTATAGCAGATAAATGATTTAATAAATCAGTACTTGAAACAACAAACTTCATAAGATTATTTTTTATATAATTTTTTTGCTGCAATTAATTTTTCCCATAATTAAACGAATTGATATATACTCTGACCGGGAAAAAACAAAGTACACGAATATACAAACTTTAATGTTATTTACCTACCACTAAAAGTTTGAATTTTTCAGCCATTTATGAACGGGAATAACGATTCATGCGAAACAGATTATACAATACCCCCCAAAGTATTACTATAAACAAAGGCAATAAAACATTTATAAGTTGCCATAACCTTCTTTCCTCACGTAAACGAACTTTATCCACAAGTCTTAATTTTTGTGTCCTGCTACGAAGTTGCATTATACCACTGTTATCATTGAGGTAATAAATTGTATTCATTAAAAATTCCTTGTTACCGAATATTTTCCCTGAAACACGGTCATAGCCCAGTTCCCCTATTCGGGGAGGATTACTTGAATAATCGACACGGTTAACAATCATACCGCCGTCAGCAATAACAACCATTTTGACAGGCGGACTTTCAGGGATTATCTGCATGGATGAAATTCCAAGTGCACCGGCCATTCTATTCTTAAAGACTGAATTAAACCTTCCTTCCAACAGAACGCCAACCGGAATAAACTGCTCATTGAAAAGTCCACGTGCTGGAGGATTGTCAATATTTTGAAGACTTACTGTTGATGGCGACTTAACTCTTCTGGCATATGGCGAGGTTGAAAGAATAATACTCTTGCTTATGCCCGGATTACCTGAAAGAGTATCAACGGAAGAGACAAATTCTGTAAAAACACGGTTTATATTAAGACTAAGCGGGTGATCATCACTCGGAACAAGCAAAGGCGAATAGTACCAAGGGTGAAGGGTAAATTGCGGAGAATTACCGGGAGGAGCAGTGTTGACCCTTAGACGGGCACATTCTACATCCTGGAGTAATTCGTAGTTTAACCGTACTCCGTAATTAAAAAGCTGATCATTAAGATTCAGGTCGCGTGGAAAAGCGTATGTCATATAGCCTTTAGAAAGACTATCAAGGCTTACACGGACAGGATCAATCAGCCAAAGAGTCTTTCCTCCATGCATTATAAACTGGTCAATCCAAAATTTATCTTTTTCGCTGAAAGGTTCGACAGGATCGGCAATAATTAATATATTAACAGTATGTTGAAGGGCAACCAATGAGTCGGCAGTAACACGTTCAACTATAAAGTCCCCAGCAAGAGCAGAAGCAATATCATATACACGGAATCTGTCTGCCTCCCCATGTCCTTCGAGGAAAGCAACGGTAGACTTATTGGAACGCATAAGTTTCCTAAACGCACTGACCAATTCAAACTCAACAGTTTCTATGGAATGGTTAAAATTAGCTTGATGAGTAAAATCGGGATTATATTTTAAAAAGTTCACAGCTTCCTGCTTTCCATTGTATGTAATAATAGCACCGGGGAATATAAGTTTTGTAATAACTCCTTTACCGGTTTTATGCCTGAAGCTGGTTGGTTTAATACCCTTTTGAATAAGCAAATCAATGAATTCATCTCTTTTTTCAACATTACTAATACTGTATGGATCTGTTACTTTCAACCTTATTTCCTTATCGGAATATGCATTTAATATGGCGATCTTTTCAAAAACTTCCTGTTGCAGCTTCCTGAGTCCGGGCTCCAGATCTCCCTCCATGTAAAATTCGATTTCCACTGGATAGTTAAGGTCGGACATCATCTCTTTGCTTACTTCAGAAAGTGAATAACGTTTATCGGAGGTCAGATCAATACGGTATAAAAAAAGACCCGATCCGAAAAAAATGATAATCAGCAAAACAAAAATAAGAGAGGTATTCCTAATGAACCTTTTCTCCTCCCATTTCCCTCTTCGTATAAAACCTATACTTAGACGCAGAAAAATAATAGTCATTCCCGCAAAATATATAAAATCCTGTAAATCAATAACCCCTCGTGAAGCTGACCTATAGTGATTATTGATACTGAGCCATGTAAAAATATTTTCAATCAGGTAAGGAATATCTAAACTTGAAATAAAATCGAAACCAAGATATAAAACAAAGGAAAAAGACATGGCCAGAATAAAAGAAACAATCTGGTTATCAGTAAGAGAAGATGCAAAAATGCCAATAGCAACATAAATAGCAGCCAAAAAGAACAGACCGAAATATGACCCCCAGGTTGCTCCTGTGTCTATTGAGCCAATAGGATTGCCCAATAAATAGACAGACAAAAAATAAATAAGTGTAGGCAACAGTGAAAAAAAAACAAGTACAATTCCCGCCAGGAATTTTGAAAAAACAAGATTAAGGTCAGAAATGGGCCTTGTAAGTAAAAGCTCAATGGTGCCGCTTCCTTTCTCCTCAGCAAAAAACCGCATAGTGATAGCAGGGACTAAAAAAAGGTAAAGCCACGGAGCAAGTGAAAAAAAACTTTCCAGTGTTGCATAGCCATTATCCGGAATATTATAATTGCCTGGGAATACCCACAAAAAAAGACCGGAAACAAGTAAAAAAACCAATACCGCCATATATCCGGTAAGCGATCCGAAAAATGTTTTTATTTCCTTTTTAAACAAACTGTACATTCTCAATTAAATGTTCAATCCTGCATTAATTCAACCATTTTACGGGCAGTACGTTTTGAACTGCCTGGTCTGCCCAGTAATATCTTTAAACGATTATAATCTGCAAATATTTTTTCCCTGTATGATTCATCATTTAGCAATTTATATAATTCTGGTTTCACATTTTTCACTGTCATCTCAATTTGCAAAAATTCCTTTACCGCATCCTTTTCCAATATCAGATTAGGTAATGAGACCCACTTGATCTTCAAAAAAAAATATTTCATTAAGAAATGTATGAACCATCCCCCTTCCACACGGTATAAAACAGTCTGGGGAACATTAAAAAGGGCTGTTTCCAGGGCAGCAGTCCCCGACGCTGTAAGGGCAGCATAGGAATTGCAAAGAAGATCATATGTCTGATCGTACACGACAGAAATACCTTGCTTCCCCAGATGATCTTCATATATCCGCGAGTCAACAGATAATACTCCGGCCACCACAAATTGAAAATCAGTAAATCCCTCTGCTGCTTTTATCATTACCGGAAGGGTATAATTTATTTCCTGTTTACGGCTGCCTGCGAGCAGGGCTACCAGAGGACGGTTATCAAGATTATTTCTCGCAAGAAACTCATCCCTTGTAACTGCTCTTTTTCGATAAGCTGCAATTGAATCCATCAAGGGATTTCCCATATAATGTATATCGAGACCATGCTTTTTATAAAATTCAGTTTCAAAAGGTAAAATCGAAAAAATCTCATCTACGTAAGACTTCATCATCTTTACACGATACTCCTTCCACGCCCATATCTTAGGGGAAATATAATAAAATACCCGGATATTATTTTTTTTGGCAAACTCTGCTATCCGAAGGTTAAATCCTGGGTAATCGATTAATATAAGAACATCAGGTTTAAAATTTATAATATCTTTTTTACATAAAATCATATTATATCCAATCGTCCTGAAATTCAAAATAACGTTGATAATCCCCATGAATGCCATTTCCCTGTAATGTTTTACTAATCCTCCGCCTGCAGTAGCCTCCATCAAATGGCCTCCGAAAAAACGAAACTGTGCAAGTGAATCGGCTTTCTTTATTTCAGCAATAAGATTTGAGCCGTGCATATCTCCTGAGGCCTCACCGGCTATCAGATAATACTTCATGTTAAAAAGCCTTGGAAATTAATATTATCAATGCATATATAATAGTAGCCCCCAACACTCCCCTCGCAGCACGGTCATACTTCATACGTATGAACCACATAAAAAACAGAATATTGGCAAAGACACACAAACTCGCCAGCTTCATCAATGCATTGAGTTGCGACAGGTAATGTAAATATTCTTTAAAAGAAATATCCGTTTTCTTGAACAGGAAAACAACAAAAAATATGATTGCCGGTATCAGGAAACCGGTGAGGAATCCTATTGCTGTTGAATCAAAAGGTTTTCTTTTTATGCGTTCCATTAAAATGTCCAGTGTTTTATCTCTTCCAGTGTTTTGTAACAAGTCATGTCTACTCTTACAGGTACTATCGACACATAATTATTTTTCAGAGCATAAATATCAGTTTCGGTGGACTCTTCCTCGAAATTCTTAAAATAGCCTGAAAGCCAGTGATATTGTCTTCCGTGTGGATCAACCCTCTCTTCAAATTCTTCCACCCACTTACCGCGAGTCTGACGGCATATTTTGTAACCTTTCGGTTGCCCTTTTGGTATATTAACATTAAGACAGGTATAAGGGGGTAATCCGTTTTCCATAATATTCTGAAAAATTCTGGCAACAACTGCTTTTGCCTGCGAAAAATCAGCATCGGGACTGACATCATCAAATGAGAAACCTACAGAGGGTACATTATGTAAACATCCTTCTATAGCTGCCCCCATAGTTCCGCTGTATATAACACTAATTGAAGTATTGGCACCATGATTGATTCCCGACACAACGTAATCCGGCATATCCTCAAGCAAGTTATTAAAACTGAGTTTAACACTGTCAACAGGAGTACCATTACACTTATAGGTGGAAACACCGTAAATTTTTTGCACCGGTGTGGCCCTGAGGGGATGATCTACAGTAATACCGCAGGATTTACCAGACATGGATACCTCTGATGATATTACCTGTACGAGGCCAAATGACTTCATTACTTCAACAAGTTCACGCAAACCTCTGGCATGAATGCCATCATCATTTGTAACTAATATTAATGGTTTCCTTGTCATATTTCTCCTCGAATAAAAGACAAAGATAATTTAAATCATCAAGTAAAGACAAGCAATTAATTAAAATGGTAAAAATCATTATTTTTTATACTTTTATATTTCTTATAGATACTGATCATGGAATCAAAAAACAATAAAAACGATAATCATCTGCCTGTTCTTCGGAAAGCCTATTTCAGGTTCTACGAAGAACTTAACGAACACCTTCCTGAATGTGTGCGCAAGAAGCCATTTATATATCACTTCAAAGGCAGGCCGTCGGTAAAAAATACCATTCAGGCTATTGGTGTGCCACACAGTGAGATAGACCTCATACTGGTAAATGGTGAACCTGTCACTTTTAATTACCAGCTTCAGGGAGAAGAAAATGTATCTGTTTATCCGGTTTTTGAGTCGATGGATATCTCACCACTGAGCCATCTCAGACCAGAGCCGCTGCGTGAAAACAAATTTATTGTCGATGTTAACCTGGGTAAACTGGCTTTAAAGCTCCGGCTTTTAGGCTTTGATGTTCTTTTCAGGAACAACTTTACTGACGATGAAATCGTAGATATTTCATTGAAAGAAAAGAGAATAATATTAACCCGCGATAAGGAGTTACTTAAACAAAATGCTGTAACACACGGTTATTGGCTTCGCAATGATGATCCTAAAAAACAGCTTAAAGAGGTAATACATCGTTTACAACTCCAAAACAACTTCCGCCCTTTTTCCCGCTGCACCAACTGTAACAGCAAGCTTGTCCCTGCAGATAAAAATCAACTGCACGGCCGTATTCCCGAAGATACCCTCAACTATTACGACCAGTTCTGGGAATGTTCAGGTTGTGGAAAAATATACTGGGAAGGATCACATTTCAAACATATTATGAAATGGATAGAAAAATTAAAAAACGGTAACTGAAGATTTTAATTTTTTTACTTTACCTTAACCGCTCATTTATTAATTCTGTAACACAAAAAATGGCACGTTGGTTTATTATTGCCGGCATAATCTTCTCTATCTGTTCTTCATTCAAATTTTCAATAAACAGCGCAGCATACATGCCGGTAATAAAATGATCACGACATAATGTAGTCGTCTCATATCTCAATATTCAAACAGAGGCAGGTGAAGGAATATCAAATCCGGGTCCCCGCAGGTCACTCAGCAATCTGTTAGCTTCATCTGAATGGTCTCCCACAAAATGTTCCGTTTCACCGTCAAAATTCAGCCACGGACCTACGATATAGTCAGCCTGATTAACGGGAACACCCATTCCGTCACGTGCAATCTCATGAAGTTTCATGAATTCCTCAAAGGCAAGTGCATTATCACCGAATCGTGCGGCTTTTCCGTTAAACAGTACTTTTTTACCCAGCCTGTATGAGATATTCATAAGATGACCCAGTGTGCAACTGTAATGAGCATCTGTCATGGTACCATTTGCCATCTCAGGATCATTGGCCCGACATGCAGCGACAAAACTACCGTAAGCTCCGCCCGGAGTTAATTTTATCTCTTTGATATCCACATTCCGCGGCTGACTGCCATTATGGGAAATATATTCCCCTCTTTCAAGCCTTCCTCCATCCTCAAAGTAGAACCTGTTTTCTACCTGCCTTTCATATCCATCATAATTAACATTTCGGACATTGAAAAATACATATTGTCCGTTTGCAAACTCGGCAACGGCAAACATAGTATTCGGGGTCTCACCCTGATCGTCCCAGCAGAACCTTCCTCCGAGAGCCATGACACGGACAGGATGCGTATTTTCAATCTCGGGATCAAGAGCCCAGTAAGCCACATCCAACTGGTGTGTGCCCTGGTTGTTCAGCTCTCCGTTACCTACTTCCCAGAACCAGTGCCAATTGTAATGCACCAGGTTATCATGATAACGGTCAATAATAGCAGGTCCCTTCCAAAGATTCCAGTCCAAATTTGACGGTGGAGTCGTATAAGGCTCGTAGCCAATTCCTTCCCGTGGCTTGCATGCAAATCCGTGGGAAACAAGCAATTTGCCATACTTACCAGACTGTACCTCGGCTATCTGCCTGGCATACTCCTCACTGCTACGCCGCTGGGTGCCATGCTGTACTACTATGCCATACTTCTTCGCTGCCGCAAGGGCTACTCGTCCTTCATATACATCATGACTTGCAGGTTTCTCTACATAAATATGCTTGCCTGCCTGGGCAGCCCAGATAACCATCAGGGAATGCCAACTGTTGGGAGTTGCAACACTGATGGCATCAATATTCGGGTCATCAAGTACCTTCCGTACATC
>CAZTAL010000017.1:0-22313 GCA_964611525.1 uncultured Prolixibacteraceae bacterium | reverse complement strand
AAAGAAGCTCAAAATATAATGCACCGAGTTTACAAGATAGTAGGGAAACCAGTGATTATTACTGCATTTGATAATGACGATATTGATAAGAACTAAATTCAGTACCAGAACTCAAATTTAAGTTCTGACTATTAGTCAAGTCAATAGATTTATATGTAATAAAATAGTAACAAGTATTCCGGCTGACTTGGGATAATATTATTTGGTGGCTTAGAAAATTGTCCTTTAATATGGCAAAACAGAGTTTACATACACAGAAGCCTGATGCTGTATATGATAAAAAAGGGGTCGCTGATAATTGTTTGCAAATAATACAAGTAAGGTCATAAATACAATTTTTGGATCGAAAAGCAATCTTTATACCTTCAACATCTCATATCTTTTACTATTTTTGTTAATCATCATAGTGTATCCTTTACAAAAATGAACCGAATCAAAGAAGTTTTAGAGGAGAAAGGCATTAAACAAACATGGCTTGCTGAAAAGTTGGGCAAAAGTTTTAACATGGTTAACGCCTACGCGCAAAACAGGCGACAACCAACACTGGAAGTATTGTATAAAATAGCTGAACTTTTAGATGTTGAGGCAAAAGACCTTTTATTAAAAAACAAACAAATTGATTTAAGTGGAAAGAAAACAAATTAAATATAAGACCGGTTTTAGCACAGGTGCTTTGTTGCTTAAAGAATCAGAACCGGTAATACTCAATATCAAAGATTCAAAGTCATTTATCAGTGGCAGGGAAGAAGTGGATCCGGAAATTATACCTGTCAATTCAGAAGCATCCCGGAAAAGATATGCAAGGGAGGTTAAAAAGAGGTTTCAAACATTAAAGAATCCAGCTTTTATAGACTTTTTTATTTCAGGAGATAAACATGATAAAAACCTGATTCTATTTTATGCCTTATGCAAAACATATTCCCTGATAGCAGATTTCATGCTCGATACAGTTCTTTCTAAATGGTATAACATGGACCTTGAGGTTAAAGCTTATGACTTTCAGCTTTTTATTTATAAAAAAATGGAAGGACACCCGGAACTTGAAAAGATAAGCTTAAATCAAATAAGAAAAATATCTACTGTGCCAATACGCGCAATGAAGGAATTAGGTATGTTGTATGAGCAAAAACTGCAAAAAATGGAATACAATCCGGCTATCCTGGCACTAATAGTTAAGAATAATGACAAATGGTTCCTTGAAGCTCTTTTACTAAATGAATCGGAACGCGAAGAAATAATCAGGTGATGATTAATGTTGATAAACTATACGAGTTAATGACCGACCGGGGATTCCAGGAGCCCAGAACCGGAAACCTTTTTTTTCCTGCATATATTTATACCTATCCTCCTGAAAGAGAATATGAATTCCGGGGGCAAATAAAATTGATGATTGAGAAATTAAAAAGGCCGAATCATTTTCTTGACTGCCTGGTTGTCAATATATATGAAGAACTTATTGATTACTTGAAAAATGAAACCTTTGCCGGACAGTCAATTTTTGATGAGATAATGGAAATGAAAAGTTATGACGAAACCTTTGATTTGATTAGAGATGAAATTGACAATAATAATTTCTATGAATATTTTGAAAAGAAGGTAAAGGACCATTTTAAACCCGACCAGAAAAAAAGAGTTTTCCTGGTAGTATACGGTTTTGGAAGCTCATTCCCCTACATTCGTGCGTCTGAATTTCTAAAAAAAACAGAACGTCTAATCAAAGAATTTAAAGTCATTCTGTTTTATCCGGGCGAATACAAAAATTCCAATTACAGCTTGTTTGGTATTTTAAATGATGATAATATGTATAGGGCAAATAATCTGAATTTGCAACTTGAAGAATAAATCAAACCAATCCAATAAAAAATTTATTATGCTAATTCAAAATTTATATGACAAGGATATCACGCGCAGGATTAATCCGGCAGTAGTGGTCAGCGAAATGGATGAATATTCCATTAAGCAGGAAATTGACGAATATGTATTTACAACAGGTATTACCAAAAGCATATATAAATTTCTCAACGCTGTGGCCAACCAAAAAGAAGGCAAAACAGGAATTTGGATAAGTGGATATTACGGAAGTGGTAAATCGCACTTTATAAAGTATTTATTTTATTGTCTTAATGAAAAATATAGGGATAGAGCATTTTCAAATTTTGAGGAATCTGTTTTAAAAATAGATCCTTTGGAAGAACCAAATGTAGGATTGGTTTCTAACTTGAAAAAGAAATTAAGTACAATTACCGTTAATGAGATCATTTTTAATATTGATTACGTTTCCAAGCAAAAAGATAATGAGAATCAAAGGATAACAGGAATATTTCTTAATAAGCTCAATGAATTCAGAGGATTTTGTAAAAGCAATCCGGCACTTGCCATTTACCTTGAAAAACCATTGGCAGAAAAAGGTGTTTTCGATACTTTCAAAGCAAAAATAAAATCACATTTTAATGAAAACTGGGATGGAAATCAGGGAAGGTTTGCCCGCAGGTATCTTGACAAGGTAATTTCAATAGCACAGGAATTTGATGCCGACATTGACAAAGAAACATTGAAAGCAAGCATTTTAGATAAAAATCAGGATTATACTATTGATTTCCTCATTGACGAATTGAAAGATTTTTTGTCAGATAAAGACGATAATTACCGGCTCCTGTTTTTAATTGATGAGGTTTCACAGTACATTGGGTCAAACACCTCATTGTTATTAAATCTTCAAACCATAATAGAGGAAATTGGTTCGCAAATCGGCAATAAAGTCTGGATCGTTTGCACTGCCCAGCAAGACCTGTCTCACCTTATTGATAATACAGATGATAGGACGGAAGATTTTGGCAAAATACTTGGTCGTTTTGAAACGATGATCTCACTCGAAAGTCAGGATGCAGCCTATATTACAAAGAAAAGAGTACTTGATAAAAAATCTGAAGGGATTGGTGTATTAAATGAATTTTACAAAAAAAACAGAGGCGGAATTGAAAATCAATTCGTTTTTGAGCATGACCTTTATCAGAATTTTAAAGACAAAGAAGATTTTACTTTAACATATCCCTTTGTACCCTATCAGTTCAGGTTGATTTCCGATGTTTTTGAATCATTCAGTAATGTGGGTTATGTAGGGGAAGGTGTTAAAAATACTGAAAGGGCAATTTTAGGCATAACTCATTTTACTGCTAATCGTTGCAAAGATGGTGAAGTCGGTTACTTTGTTCCTTTTGACCTGTTTTTCAATGAACAGTTGGAAAAACATTTGACACATCATGCAAGGGGGATATTAGATCGTGCTTATAATATTGAACAGGTTAAAGCGGAACAATTTGCGAAAAGGGTCGTGAATGTACTTTTCATGATATCCAATCTGGGAGAAAGCCAAAGTGTCAATTTCCCCGCCAATGTTGAAAATATGGCTTTGCTTCTGATGGAATCAGTCGACACCCCAAAACTGGAAATGCAAAATGAGGTTCAAAGGGTACTTAATATTTTGGCAGGCAAAAAAATTATTCAGGCCTCTGAAGGGAAATACCGATTCTTAAAAGAGGATGAAATTGAAGTTGCGCATATTATTAAAAGTACTGCTGTTACAAGTGATGACAGGTGGAAATATATATACGAAGATATTATTTTAAAAGTAGTCAAGCCATCTCCTGTTTTTAATCCACAGGGATTTAACCGCACATTCAGGGCAGCTATAAGCGTTGATGATAAAGAGTTTGGTTCAAAAGGTGATTTTAACCTTAAATTTTCATTTTACGATTATTCTGATTTTGAAAACCTGGCTCATAAAATACCTTCAAACGATATTTTAATAGGTATAAATGAATGGTTTCGTGATGATGAAGATTTAAAGTCCAAAATTCTTGATTACGTGAGAACCCAGATTTTTATCCGCAACAATAAAGCATCTGCCAAAGGAACAAGGAATCAGACCATTAATACATTTAGTGAAAACAACAAAATTTTGTTGAACGAAATTAATCAGCGGTTTGAGAAGAAATTTCTTCAAACAGCGATCATCTCAAATAACCAGATCGTTCGCCCGGATGAACTTTCAGGAAACACTCCCTTTACCAGGTTTGAGGATATGATAAAACGTCATATGGAATCCATATACCGCAAACATAAAATTAGTAATGGTTATGCAAGTTCCAATGCAGAACTTATTTCCCACGCAAAAGAAAAACAAAAAAAAGCATTTAAAAATCTAGAACCGGCGGAAGAAGAAATGAATACAAAACTTACTCTAATGGGTGAAGCTCCGGTTGTGGGTGATGTAGTAAAAGAATTTGATAAACCTCCTTATGGATGGAAAGATTTAGCCACACTCGATATTTTGCTGCAACTGGCAAAAAAAGGACACCGGCGTTTTGAATGGAGGAATGAAGAAATTGACCTGGTAACCTTTGCGGAAAAAGCACTCAATTCACGTGAACGTGATGCAATTTCAATATTCAAGGAAAAAGCGCATTCACAGGAAGAGGTGAATGAGTTAATTCATGTTGTTAACAATGAAATTTTTGCAGAAACAATGATTCCGTCAGATACTTCCGATTTTAAGGAAGCTGTGGAGTCATTTAAGAAAAAACTGGAACCCAAACTTGTTACCCTGAACCGTTTAAAAGAAGAATATGAAGTATATCCCTTTTCATGGCATCTTAAAAAATACCATCAAATGTTAGGTGATCTTTACAACTCACGCAATCCTGATTTAATGGTAAAGCAAATTCTGGAGGCTAAAGAACAAATAAAGCAGACACGTGATATTTATATGTATGCTGAAGAATTTATTGAACACCATTTTAAGTCCTATGAGCAAATAGTGCAGTTTGCCGAGTTAAATAAAAACAATTTTGGCTCTTTGGATGAAATCTATTCTGTTAAGGCTGATGAACTCTCGGAATATCTGAAAACTGATAAAGAACCCTGGGATAATTTTTCCCAAATGAGAAAAGCCTACAAGGAATTAAATGATGCTATTAAGGAGAAGGTAGAATTACTAAAGGGGGAAGCTATTCAAACTTATGAAAAAATATTTGATGAAATTGAAAAACACCGGCAGGAATTAAGCATCAAAGAAGAGAATATAACTACCTGTGCAAGTTATTACCTTGAAAAAATAAAAAAAGAAAAACAAATAACCCAGCTTGAAATATACCAGCTAAAAGCAAATGATTTCAGGGCAGATAACTTTAAAAGACTTGATGATTTTAAAGCAGAACAGGAATCAAAACAAAAAGGAGAAAAATATGTCACCAGTGTTACTATTTCTGTTGCAAATGAGATGGAACCAACTACCATTGAAACCATTGAACAATTGGATGAATATTTAAAAAAATTACGCGAAAGGTTAATAGTAAAACTATCTAAAAACAAAAAAATATTCCTGAATTAATGAATACTAACACAATCAAATCATTTGCAAAACAAGCTCGCCTGCTTCTTCTTGATGGTGTTTCCCAGCGCCTGAAGTATTGGGGATTTAACCAGGAAGGTACCAATTTAGAAAATCTTGAATCCACTACCGGTGGATATATTTTCAGGGAGAAGGTATATACTGACGTTACTGTTCCTCCAAAATGGAATAATCTGAAAAAAAGATTAACCAGCAAACAAGCAGTTAATGATGTTGTGGAACAGGCTGCTTACACTTGGTTTAACCGGTTAATGGCCATAAAAATTCTGGAAGAAAACAGATATATTGGAGAACAATTAGCCTATACTTCCGGATTACGTACCCCTATGATTGTACAAAACGCCAAACATGGCCGCCATGAGCTTGTTCGTAAATCAGATAAAGAATTGCTATTGGAATATTTGCAGGAGGATAAGGAAGAATTAGCCTTTGGCTTGCTGATTACCAACCTTTGTAACCGAAATAACTTGTTGCATGATATTTTTGGACGAATTGACGATTTTACTGAAATCCTTTTGCCACAAAACCTTTTGCAAAAAGATGGCCTTCTCGACCTGATTAACAGCAATGCTATAGCTGATCCGGATTATAAGGAAGTAGAGTTAATTGGCTGGTTGTACCAGTTTTATATTTCTGATAAAAAAGATGAAATATTTGCCGGATTTAAAAAGAACAAAAAAGCCCGGGCAGAAGATATTCCTGCTGCTACACAAATTTTTACCCCCAAATGGATTGTGAAATACATGGTGGAAAATACGGTTGGGAAAATTTACCTGGATTATGAACCCGGTTCCACCCTTAAAGGCGAAATGAAATATTTGGTGGAGAATGAAAACGACTCCAATCAGAAGCCTATTATATCAGATATAAAAGAATTAACACTCATTGATCCTGCCTGCGGGAGCGGACACATTTTGGTAACCGGTTTTGATTTACTTTTTAAAATGTACCGGGAGCAGGGATATACTGCCAGACAGGCCGTTGAAAGTATCCTGAAACACAATTTGTATGGATTGGATATTGATGACCGTGCAATGCAACTGGCACGTTTTGCTGTGCTATTAAAAGCGGAACAGTACGATGCAGAAGTATTAAATAAAGGAATTATCCCGCACATATACAGCTTCCCGGAAGCAAATTTTTTTACAACCGAAGAATTGCAAAATTTTTTAGGGTACGAAGGACATCAACACACAGCTGAACTTAAAGGAGTCTTAACCATACTAAACCAGGGAAAAAATATTGGCTCTGTCTTAAAGGTAAGCTTAAGTGAAGAAGCTTCAAACATTATTAAAATACGATACACTTTGTGGCTAAACAAAAATAAAACATCTGAGTTAGATATTGAACAAACCAGTATTTGGAATCGTTTACGACCTTTTTTAGATGTAATATTAGTATTGACAAATCAATATACGACTGTAATAGCGAATCCCCCATATATGGGACAAAAAGGAATGAACAATAATTTGAAAAATTATGTTGATCAAAAATTTCCAGATTCTAAGGAGGATTTATATAGTGTTTTTCAAGATGTGATGATAAAATCATGTTTAAAGAAAGGAAGGATTGGCATTGTGACAATGGATACATGGATGTTTAAAGATGCATGGAAAATACAAAGAAAAAAAATTATTAATACTTTGTATATTGAATCTTTACTTCATTTTGGTTGGCATGTTATGGGTATTGCCTTCGATACGTGCTCATATATTTTCATTAAAAATATGAAGGTAAATCAAAATTCTTTTTTTAATGTAATAAATAAAGAAGATATTGATAGTATTTCGCATGAACCCATCATTTTTCCTAATTCTAAAAGATTAATAGCTCATATTTGCCAAAATCAGTTTCTTAAAATAAAAGATCAACCAATAGCTTATTGGATATCTAAAAAGACATTAATTCATTTCAATAATGATTTGCTTGTTGGCCAAAAATTTAATGTAAAACAAGGAATTAAAACAGGAAACAATAATTTGTTTATAAAATATTGGTGGGAAATAAATTTTTATAAAGGATCGATCGGTAAAGGAGAAAAATGGATTCCATGTAATAAAGGTGGGGAATATCGAAAATGGTATGGGAATAATTATTTTTTTCTCGAATGGGGTAAAAATGGGGAAAAAATCAGAAATTATTATGATGAAAAAGGAAAATTAAAATCAAGACCACAAAATATTGAATACTTTTTTAGAGAAGGTATAACTTGGTCAACGGCTTCAAGTTCAGATATGTCATTTCGTTTTTTTCAAGAAGGTTACGGATATGAAAGTTCAGGTTCTTGTATATTTTATCAGGATAAATTCGAAATCAAATATTTATTGACAATATTAAATAGCAAGATTGGACAGCACTTCGTCAATTTTTTAAGGTCTGGTAGAGGATACTCAGAAGGTTCGATAAAAAGAATTCCATTTATACCCAATACTTCAAATTATTCTACAGAATTGGGTGAAAAACAAATAACTCTTTCAAAAAAAGACTGGGATTCCCGAGAAACTTCATGGGATTTTGAAAAATCTCCATTATTAAATGAAAGTACATCTTTAAGCCAGGCCTACAAGCATTGGCAAGAACAAGTTACGCAAGACGTTTTCCAACTCCACACCAACGAAGAAGAATTAAACCGCATTTTTATTGAGATTTACGGTTTACAGGAAGAGCTTACCCCGGAAGTGGCATTGAAGGATATAACCATACTTCAAGAAGAACTCGATAGAAATGCACTGGAACGACTTGAACCTGTTTTCAGAGAAAAGGGTAAAGATGCTGTTGAACTACCTATTGATAAGGCAGAAGTTATAAGTCAGTTTTTAAGCTATTGCATTGGCATTATTTTAGGCCGTTACCGACTCGACAAAACTGGTCTAAATATAGCGCATCCAAATCCATCGGAAGACGAACTGGCGAGTTATAGTTACGATGGACATAAAATTGTAATCGACGAAGACGCCATTCTGCCAATCATGGGAGAAAATTGTGCATTCCCCGATGATGCACTTTTACAGATTAAAAAAATAATACTTGCCATTTGGGGAGAAGATACCCTTACTGAGAACCTGAATTTCCTGCAAAATGAATGTCTGGGAATGAACTTACACAATTGGCTGAATGAAAGATTCTGGAATTACCACACCGGTATGTATAAAAAGAAACCTATTTATTGGTTATTCAGCTCCAATCCGGAAAAACCCAACAAAGCTGCTTTTAAAGTTTTGGCATACATGCACCGAATGGACAAATATAGCGTCCAGCGTATTCAGCGTAATTACCTGCACCCTCACCAGGAATATATACAGGGTGAGATTAAAAAGTTGCGGGAGAATGAAGACAGCTTATCCAGAAATGAACAAAAGCGCCTTGACATGTTTGAAAACTGGAAAACAGAATGTATAGAATATAATGAAGTTCTGAAAGAATTGGCAAATCAACAAATTGAATTTGATTTGGATGATGGTGTAAGTGTTAACTATGCAAAATTTGAAGGGGCAGTTGCTAATATATAGAATATGGTTGTAGAGAAAATTCAAAATATATACAGGCAGGAAAATAAAAAGATTATTTTTTATTTCGATTCCGATGGTACCTTTTGGACAGAGTTGCCTGAAATTACATCTGCTGGCATTAAGGTAGTTGAGGTTAAACAAAACTATTTTGAGTTGAAATATAAACTTGAATTTGAGTGGAATAATGAACTTGTTTTTTTATATCACCCTTTTGCAAAGCCCACAGGTAATGATCTGAAGAGATACCCCCTATTGGACTTGCTGAAAGCAAATTACGAACTGCTCACAGATGATGCTTCAGAATTTATTGCTGATTACCGGTTAAAGGATCATCATTTACCAATGGTAAAAAAATATCTAAAGCAATTAAAACTAAAAACCAATCAGCGCAAGCTGGCACGAATATTAGAGCCTTCAAAGTTTAATGATGACAGCTTAAAGCTTGGGCTAATTTCATTAACTCTTGATTTTCATTCAGTGACCGACCGAAACATTTGTATGGCAAAATGGCTTTCTGTTGCAATGGATGAGAAAATGTTTGCAAAAACAAATTCAACATTAAAGGAACTGGAACTGGATGAAACCCTGCTGAAATGGTTTAATCTGCTGTTGGAAACTACCATACAGGAGTTAGCCCTGGATACAGCAAAAGAATTCGCAAACAAAATAAAATACAATATCCTGTCTGCATATATTAGCAAACCAGACAGCGACGACACGTATAAAAAATTAAAACTGGAACACGCTGCAAATGTTAATAAGCTGCTGGCATTTTTTCAGGACTGGTCTGAACATCCTACCTTACAAGAACAAATAGAGATTGTATTTTCTTCACTGGCAGATGAAATAAACAGTTTAAACATTTTAAAATGGTATGGCCCGGACCAAAAATACGGATATTACCCGGAAGAAATATTGCGCACCATAATTAGTGAGCTTTATGCTGAAGTTGCTAATAATCCATTGAAAAACAAAGATGCTTGCATTAAATGGCTTCGATCACCAAACCTGTCTGAAGATAATTTGAAACAAATCAAATTTCTGTATCATGTTTCAGGGATGTATGCTACACTTGAAGCATATCATTCATTTAAATTCACTTCAGCCGAAGATTTTATAAAGGAATATACAAATGAATTATATAAAGTAGATTTTAACTACCGTAAGGCAGTTCAGGCATTTGAAAGTGTTCGTGACCATCTCTACCATTTTGAAGATATGGCCATGGAGGTTTTTAAATTCTTAAATCAAAAATACGATCGCTTTTTAGTTTTGCTGAATGTTGAATGGCAAAAGGTACTTAATGAATCCGGGTTCAATTTAAAGAAATTAAAAATTGAGAAACAACATGAATTCTATGCTAAAAACTTAAAGGATTTTGAATATAAAATAGTTGTTATTATATCTGATGCTTTCCGTTATGAATTAGGTTATGAGTTGTTCAACGATTTACTGGCTGACAGCAAAAATAATTTGACCATTACACCAGTGCTTTCATCAATCCCATCATATACAAATTTGGGCATGTCCAACCTTTTGCCTCACCAGACAATGTCAGTTGAAAAGGGAGAGCAGGATTTAATATTTAAAATAAATGAAAAGCCAACCGTAAGTACTTACAGGGAGACTATTCTGAAAATGGCAGAACCTGATAGCTCAGCGATTGACTATTCCCAGGTAATGAAGTTTGACCGGAAGGAAGGCAGAGATTATTTTAAAGATAACCGGATAGTATATATTTACCATGACTGGGTGGATGCTATTGGAGATAAAAAAAGAACAGAACATGAGACATTTGAAGCAACTTCAAAAGCTGTTGAAGATTTAAAAAGGCTGATTTCAAAACTTTATGGGTGGAATGTTTATCATGTTCTTGTTACAGCTGATCATGGGTTTCTTTTTAACTATAATGATTTGCCGGAAACAAGCAGAGAATATGTTCCTAAAGGTAAAGGTTATGTGCAGGAACATGTCAGGTTTGTTATCTCCGATGAATTTGAAGGAAAAGTAGATGGTTACCAGATGGAAATGAAAAACACCGGTAATGTTGATACTAATTTAACAATTGCCATTCCACGTGCGATTAACCGTTACAGGAAACAGGGAAATATAGGGGTGCAATTTGTTCATGGCGGTGCAAGTCTTCAGGAGATGATCATTCCGGTAATTAAATTTTATAAACAAAAGAAAGAACTTTTGCAAACAGTGACTTTTAAGCGGTTGGATCAGGCAGATAAAATTGCGTCCGGCAGCATAAAAATTTCTCTTTTCCAGAATGAACCGGTTTCCAATGAATTCAAGAGTGCTGAAGTGATGTTTGGTTTATATTCTGATACCGGCGAGCTTTATTCAAACGAAGTTGAAATTCATTTCAATTCCACATCTGCCAATCCCAAGGAAAGAGTTTTTGAAATTATTCTTTCCTTGAATACATTGGGGTCAAAAGCAGGATTTTGTTATTTGAAAGCCTTTGACAAAAAAGATAAATCAAGATTAAATCCCTTTGACTTAAAGGACATGTTAAAGATAAGTTCATTAACCGAAAAAGATGAATTTTAGATATGGTGTTAAAAGAAAAGATATTACTGCATTTTGAAGGTAAAGTTGTTCGTAAAGACCTGACAAAATTAGTTAAGGGGAATGCTGTTGTTCCCACTTATGTATTGGAATATTTACTCGGTCAGCATTGTGCTTCATCTGATGAGGAAATCGTCAGTCAGGGAGTAGAGCGGGTAAAGGAAATTATTAAAAAACATTTCGTTCATAGGGATGAAGCCGAAAGCGTAAAATATGAAATAGTCAGCAAAGGAAGCCACAGGATAATTGACAAGGTTTCTGCCAAGCTGAATGACAAGAAGGGGACATACGAGGCAGAATTCACCAATCTGGGGTTAAAAAAAGTATTAATTAGTAACGAGATAATCTCCCGTCACAAAAAGCTGCTAACTTCTGGCGTATGGTGTATAATAAACATGGAATATATTAAAAATGATGACAGTTACAATTCACCTTGGATTATTGAATCGCTTAAACCTATTCAGATTTCACATATAGATTTACAGGAATTTATCACTCTCAGGGCTGAATTTGATAAAAATGAATGGATAGACCTTCTGATGCAAAGCATTGGTTTAAATCCTGAAGAGTTTACTTTCAGGAGTAAACTGATTCAGCTGACACGAATGGTTCCTTATTGCGAAAACAATTACAATCTTATTGAATTGGGTCCCAAAGGTACTGGTAAAAGCCATATTTATTCTGAACTTTCACCTCATGGAATGCTTATTTCGGGAGGTGAAGTTACTCAGGCAAAACTATTTGTAAACAACAGCAACGGACAGATAGGTCTTGTAGGATATTGGGACAACGTCGCATTTGATGAGTTTGCCGGTATAACAAAGCGTGTTGATAAAAACCTTGTGGATACCATGAAAAATTACATGGCCAATAAATCTTTTTCACGCGGTACTACTCCTTATGGCGCAACAGCATCTTTTTCTTTTATCGGGAACACAATGCACTCTGTTTCCTTCATGATGAAACATTCTGATCTTTTTGAGGCATTGCCAAAAGCATACCATGATTCAGCTTTTCTCGACCGTATTCATTGTTATCTTCCCGGATGGGAAGTACAAAAATTGAGGAATGATTTATTCACAGACAATCACGGTTTTATTGTAGATTATCTGGCTGAAATTTTAAAAGATTTAAGAAAAGATGATTATTCCAACATCTGTACAGAGTATTTTGAACTATCAGATGAAATAACCACCAGGGACAGAACTTCTATACTGAAGACATTCTCAGGGCTTTGTAAAATTATTTATCCGCACCAGCAGTGCAGTAAAGAAGATGCAAAAAAACTGCTTGATTTTGCAATCGAATTGCGCAGAAGAGTAAAGCAACAGTTGGTCATAATAGATGAAACTTTTAACGAGGTAGATTTCTCCTATACTGGTGCCGATAACGGAAACAAGACATCAATATTTACTCTTGAAGAGAAACAATACCCGTCACTGGTAAAATCAAAATTCAGGCAACCTGATACAACAAGTCCTTATAAAAATTCATCAGAACAACAGCATAAAGAAAAAGAACAAGAAGAAATTTTGTCAGGCAAGCACATAGTTGTTGCAGAGAATGAAAAAGGTTACAGCTACGATAAACTGTTTGGTTTTTGCATAAAGGAAGCCAAATCCATTATTATCATGGATCCTTACATTCGTCAATTCTATCAGATAAAAAACCTGATGGAATTTCTTCAGATGGTTTTAAAATACAGACCAATAGGAGATGATATTGAGGTTCGGCTTTATACTAAATTTGATGATTTCAAGAAAGAAGAAACCGAACTTAGGTTGGAACAGTTAAAAGAAAGCATAGATGGTTCAGGAATCGTATTTGATTATGAGTTCGACCAATCAATTGGCTTCCATGCCCGGAGCATCGAAACAGATACCGGCTGGAAAATCAGCTTAGACCGGGGATTAGACATCTTTCAACCTTACGATTTCAAAAACCCTTTCAACCTGGCAAATAATATACAGGAAGAGAGACTTTGTAAGGCGTTTGAGGTAACTTATTTGAGAAAATAATATTTATTAAATCCTACTTAACCAGAAAGTATATGTTTTTTGTATGACTTATAAAATCAAACCCCATAAAAAATTATGAAGTTAAATATTCAAAAGGTCACTTGGTTGACACAAAAACAAGGAAGAGAATATTTTTAAAACGAGGTGGAACTTTTAGCGTACTCGGTGATGATGACCAATTTGAGGAAAAAGATGAATTACAGCTGAATTTCACACCACTTGATAATAAAAGTAAGCTAAGGTGGCTTCAAAAAAAATATTTTTCATATGAACTTGTAAAAATAGCTGAGACAAGGCAAAAGTTTGTAAATAGGATTGGACTTTCAAAATTAACCACAGAAGAGAAAAATAGTGAGTTTTTATTTGAAGCTATTATCCTTGAAGACTTATATATACGTTCCAAAAACCTTGTAGACTGGTCATTGTGCAATTGTTTTTGTGAAACAAACGAATGTCTTTATGGTGATATACAGATGTTTGAACCTGTGTTTGGATATTCTTTGAATAATATATTCTCCAACATGGTAGCGTTTTATTTTGCCATGCAAAGATCAGGTGCTTGTAATGCATTTGAAACATTTTTCTTTTCATATGGCTCTCATTATACTTTAACACAGGTCAAGTCTGGATTCTTAAATTCTCTGGAAAGGAAAAGAGGTGAAATAATACATCAGTTTAAATCAAATAATTAAATTATTCTAATCTTCGGCACCACTTAAACGCTTTATTTTTTAGTTCATCAACAGCACGAGTGTATTAAGGCCATCAGACGAAGCAGAATCAATATTTGTTCTTTTTTTGAATGTAAGCATTCGGCCAGGTACATCCAACTTTGAACCAAAAATTTGATACATTTCTAAATTTTCCAAAGGGATCTGGAAAGTTTTGGATTTTTCAGGACAGATATTGAAAAGTCTGCAATAGTTCTAATTTTTCCGCAAAATTCCGGATATTTTAGTACTATGGTTGGATTTTTTAAAAGATTCCTGGACGCTTTCCAATTATGAGGTAAAAGTTCTGCCAAATCTTTGCTGTAATCACTATTGTAAGCCGGGATTCTTGAAAGCACATCAGTGAGCCACTCCCTGGGATTGACTTCGCAAGCTTTGCAGCACCCAAACAATGAGTACATAATTGCTGCATTTTCGGCCGACTCATGATTCCCGCAAAACATATAGTTACGCCTTCCCAGGGCCACTGGTCTAATGCTATTTTCGATAAATTTATCCAAACTTTTCTATTATCCCAACTTCTGTTTTAACTTCCATGTAATCAGTATTCTATCAGAAAAAAGTTGGGATAATATTATCGTATATTGTGTCCGTAAATTAAATATAATATCGTATGGACACATCAAATCTTCGGAAGACCCATCAAAAGTTGATGGACTTCCTTGTTGAAAACGGTTACAAGAAAGATGCTCTTTTGCAAACCAGAAAATGTATCAGATTGACTTTGGAAGTTGGCGCATCACCGGAAATTACCTCATATGAGGAACTTTTTTTTCTGGAAGTCAGGAAACGTGGTTATAAACCGGAAGAAGCAAGATACAAGTCTTTAATGACTTATATGGGAAATGTTAAACAGTTTGACCGAAAAGGTATATACCCAGGTGGAATTGGCTCCAAAAATGGATTTCTCACTCCTCCACCATTATACGACCAACTAAATACTGTTTTTCAATCAGCTATAGACTATCATTTTGAATTTGGCGGCTTGCATGAGAAGCAGAAAAAGACCGTATGGACCGAAGCCCGTGCAGCGATGAATTTCTTCAAGCATTTACAAAATTGTGGTGCAGAAACATTCCATAATGTTGAAAACAGAATGGTCTATACATTCTTTTTCAATGGAGAACGACAAATCAGGGGTAAAGATTATTGCAGCTTGGTTAAAGCTGCATTAAAAACAGCAGTGCAATTGTACGGAGAACCGGCACAAAAAATACTCGAAATGTTACCTGCGATAAAATCCGGTACCAAGAATTTCCAGTATCTGACACCGGAGGAATCCATGAAAATACGAGAATGCCTTGAAAACGTGGACTCGGGACTGACACATCTTGAGCGGAGTATCGGATGGCTGTTATATTTTCTGGGACTAAGAGGAACTGATATTACAAAACTCAAACACGAAAATATTGACTGGAAATATGGCCGGATACACTTTATACAATCGAAAACAGGAGAACCATTAATAATGCCTATGAATGCAGCAATAGGGAATGAACTGTTTGATTACATAACAACGGAAAGGCCTAAAAATGCCGTTAAGACTGTCATGGTAACAAAAAGCCGGCCTCATGGTGAACTGAAATACCCCGGAGGTATTGTCAGGAAGCTTTTTGAAAAAGCGGGAGTACGGACTGAAGGAGGCACCAAAGGATTGAGAGTGCTTCGCCATCACCTTGTCACATATCTTTTGAGCCATGATATTGAATGTGATATCGTTTCTTCGATTGTCGGCCATAGCTCACCCGAATCCATCAAACCGTATGCAGATGCAGATATTGAGCATCTGCGTGAATGTTCAATAAGCGTCACTGAATATCCGGTGTCCAACGAACTGTTCGAAATATGAAAAGGCCGTTCAAATCATTTCTTGCACCGCTTTTTGAAGAGTTCATTCTAAGCAGACAGGCAGCAGGACAATGGTGCAAGACCTATTACGAGAACCTGCACTATTTTGACAATTACATTGCGGACAACTATCCGGCAGCGGATATTCTTACCGATGAGATGACTTCCTGGTGTAATCCAAGACCGACAGAAAACGGGAATTCTTGCAGGGTACGGACTACGGCTATATGGAACTTCATAGATTATGCCCGCAAACGTAAATGGACAAAATCGGGATCAAGAAGGGATTCAGCAAATGTTCCATGTTCATATTTACCTCATTATTTTACACGTGAGGAACTGGTTTCCTTTTTCCATGAATGCGACAGCTACTTCATGAAGTTGTCATTACGACAAAGAAGTCTTCACGCCATGTTGAACCGCCTTGAACTTCCGGTATTCTTCCGTCTTCTTTTGAGTTCGGGAATGAGAACTTGTGAGTGCAGATGGCTGAAATGCCGAAATGTAGACCTAAAGAACGGAGTGTTCGAAATTGAAAGATCCAAAGGAGCGGACCAACATCGTGTCGCACTTCACGAATCAATGCTGTCCATCCTAAAAAAGTATAATGAAGCGATGTCAAAACTGATGCCGGGACGCGAATATTTTTTCCCGGATAGGAATGACAATACGCATACTCCCGCTTGGAAAGGTTATCACTTCAGGAATGTTTGGTATAGTCTGAATACAGAAGCGGCATGTGCATATGATCTCCGCAGCCATTACGCGGTGACAAATATTACAAAATGGGAGAACCATGGATACGAATTAAGCGGGAAACTCCTTTTTCTGTCCAGAAGTATGGGCCATAAAAGTATCCAAAGTACATATGGGTACTTCCATATAACACCGATGCTCACCGACAAACTGAAAAGGAACACTGAAAACAGTTTTAACAATCTCTTACCTCAATTACCAGATCTATGAGAACGAAGAATAATACAAAAAGTGGCATAACTCAGCAAGCAAAGGAGCTGGCCCGTTATACGTATGACTGTATTAACATTCATGTTCCTTCACTGAAGACAAGCAGTTGCCATACGGAGCGGTCATATAGGTTATCCCTTTCATTATATGTTAAGTTTTTAGTCCCTCATTGTCGGGCAATATAGCCCCAAGAAAAATAACTTGAGAAAATATGCTAAATTTAAGCGTTGCCCCATGCAGAGAAAACCGTCATTTCTATGATGCTTTGACATCATTTTTTAGTCTGGTTCTGTGTGGTTTTAAGAGTCCCAATTGGCAGTTGGATGCCGTATAAGAGAATTAATCTCCCAAAGACCACCAGGCACGGGGCAATTTTAACACTTAAATTTAAAAACATGAGTAAAATTAAAACAAAAAATGAGAAAGTGAAAAGGATTTCACAATTACCGGTAATCAGGCCGGCAACAGCAGGAATTGATGTGTCAGATACAGAAATGATGGTAGCATACCCGATTAGTTCTGAACAATTAGAAATTCGTGCATTCGGATGTTTCACAACTGATCTGCATTCCATTGCAAAGTGCCTTAAAGAAAATGGCATTACCTCCGTGGCTATGGAAAGTACAGGGGTATATTGGGTGGCATTATTCCTTCTGTTGCAGGAAGAGGGTTTTGAAGTTTACCTTGTCAATGCAAAACATGTCAAAAATGTAACCGGCAGGAAAGAGGACGAAAGCGATGCAGAGTGGATACAGAAATTACATAGTTGCGGATTGCTCAATGCCAGTTTTCAACCCGATAATATGACACGTACGTTAAGAAGTATGGTTCGTCACCGAAAGAATTTGGTGCGCACCTCTTCCAGTTATATCAACCGGATGCAAAAGGCATTGGAGCTAATGAATATTAAATTGCACACCATCATTAGTGATATAGATGGTAAAACCGGGTTGCGCATAATAGAAGCCATACTTGAAGGGGAACGTAACCCTGAAATACTTGCCGACATGAGGGACAAACGCATAAAAGCAAGTCGGGAAGACGTTGTAAAATCATTGGAAGGATACTGGACTGCAGAACATTTATTTGAACTACGCCAATGTTACCAACTATATTTCACCCATCGCCAGATGATTGAAGAATGCGACAGGGAAATAGAAAAACAGTTGGTTGAGCAAATTGCTTCAAGAAACGAAGGTATTATACCCGATATTCCCAAAGTAAAAAGAAAAAGTTTCCAGTGGTAAACACAAAGTTCCATTTAACCTTACGGCCCATCTCAGGGAGATATTGGGTGTAGATGTTACAGAAGTCGTTGGCATAAGCGAAATAAGTGCGCTGACCATTATGTCCGAAGTAGGCACAGACATGTCCAAATGGAAAACCGAACATTATTTTACCTCATGGTTAGGATTAGCGCCAAATACAAAAGTATCAGGGGGAAAAACAATAAGTAGCCGCATCATGAAAAAAAAGCACCATGCAGGCCAGGCATTCAGAATGGCAGCCAATAGTTTGTACAATAGCAAAAGTTCTTTGGGTGATCATTACCGGAGGATACGGGCAAAAGCAGGTGCGGCAAAAGCCGTTGTGGCAACAGCAAGAAAACTCGCAATTATCTATTACAAGATGGTTGCCAACAAAGAAGCTTTTAATCCTAAAGCTTTGGATGACTATCAACAAAAGTATAAACAAAAGAAAATCAACCAACTAAAGAAGAAAATAGCTCTTCTTGAGGCGGCTTGAAAAAATAAGTTACATAAGAGAATCCAATAAAGGCATCACACCATTCAATTTGAACGGTGAATGTTTTTCTGTTGAAAAATTAAATGAATGGCAGATATGGATGAAGCAGGTACGAGGTGTCTGCAATGGAACCTGCAATAACAGAATGGCGGCTATAAAAAGCCTGTTGGAATACATCGGGGGGTAGAAATCCGGCATACAGTTATCTCTATATCAGAGTGTCCGTGCATTTGCGTACTCTCAAGGAACCTAAAAGAAAAGTCAACGGGATGAGCAGGAATGCGGTTCAGGCTGTATTTGCAGTTCCTGATACTTCAACACGCATAGGCTTGAGGGATCTTGCCCTAATGATGCTGAGTTACGGAGTTGCAGCCCGCATTGACGAAATACTCTCATTGAAGGTTTCTGATATCCATATTAAGGCAAAGGAACCTTTTGTAATACTTCATGGTAAAGGAGGCAGGATTAGATCTATATATCTTCAGAAGAGACTTGTTGAATGGCTGGAACGGTATATGAAGTTGTTCCATAAACCGGATCCTAAACCGGGAGACTTTTTGTTTTACTCTCCATGCCATGGAATACGAGGCAAACTGACACAACCTGCCATTAGTAAGCGGTTGAAGTTATATGCAAAAAAAGCTCATGAAAGATGTGAGGAGGTTCCCCTCGACCTGCACAGTCATTTATGGCGTCACAGTATGGCGTGTCATTGGAGAGAAGACAATATCAATATCGTAGAAATTAAGGAGTTGATGGGACACTCCAGCCTGCAATCAACAATGGTATATCAGGATGTTACGGAGGAACAAAAAAAGGCTGCAATTGAAACTCTCGAAGATACTTTAACCAAGTCCATGAGGAAAAAATGGAAACTACCCGAAAACAAGGGATTAGCGGCAATGTTCGGAATAGAAATCGAATAAAGACAATAATATTATCCCAACTTTTTATAAGCAACATACTGATATAGTGTTTGATAGAATAGAAGTTGGGATAATTGAAAAGTTGGGATAAATAAAATTATTATCTATATTAAAGCGGCCATCATCAACATAACGTTTTAATCTTGGCCACAAATTCAATGTATAGTTAAAAGCCTTACCGATGGCGCTTTTAGGCAATACTTTTGGCTTATTTTCAAAAAGGAACTTTTCAAACTGATCAAGGATCTTCACAGATTTTTCCTGCCTCAGAGATTTGATCTCATCATAAGAAAGTTCTGTTTCACGTGCTTCCCGTTCCACCTTGTATAAATCCTGTATCATGGTTAATGCTTCCTGGGCCAGCCTGGGGTCATTATCCAATGATTTTTCATAGGTCCTTCTGGCATGTGCCATGCAGGCCATCAGGGTTATCTTGCCTGGTGGGGCCAGCTTTTCATATGCAGAGTAGCCATCTGTTTGCAGGTATCCGGAAAAATTCTTGAGAAAACTTTTAGGCCCACTTCGGCTTCGGCTTTGCTGATAGTCGAAAATCACTATTTTTCTTATAGGATCATAATATACCCAATGGGATCCGCGATGTGTTGACCCCGGTTTATCTTTTGTCAGCACCGGGATAGGGGTTTCATCGGCCATAAGGTAATCAGTTTCAACCATTTTGGCTTTCATCGCTTCCCAAAGTGGTGTAAGCCAGTTGGATATTGCAGTATTTGCCCAACCTCCGATAGTGGAATCAGGGATGTAAAGGCCCTGACGTTTAAATATTTTTGACTGCCGGTAGTAAGGTAAATGATCCGTAAATTTGCTTACCAGGATATGTGCAATGATAGAGGCCCCTGCGTTGCCCTTTGGAATAGGAAGCGACGGAAGAGGGGCCACCTCGATCTTTGTTCCTTCATCACTTGTTTCCACAATGTATTTAGGGCATATTATTTTACGCACATAAATAGTAGGTGGCTCATATTCCAAAATTTCGGTAATTCTTTCACCAATTTTTTTTGCATCTGCAGGAATATTGTCAGGCTCGATTGTTTCCTCTCTGCGTGGAACATAAGAAGGTATTTCCACACGTAAAGGTTGTTTTTTCTCCTTTTTTGGCTTGGTGCGGGTATAGGTAATCTCTTCTACCTGTCTTTCAGTAGTTTCTTCCACAGGAAGATCAAACAGTATCCCCTGGGCCGGATCAGGTGAAACAAAGCGTTCGCGCTTCTGTCCAAACATCATACGCTTGAGTTCAGCAAGCTGGTGCTTTAATAAACCAACCTCGGCTTTGAAGTCTAAAAGCTCCCGGTATTCCTGTTTCGATATGGTTATGGTTTCATCTGTTGTCATGATGTAAAAATACCTATCAAAAGCCTAAATATCAAAGGATTTACAGCTCATTTATCAACAAAAAATTGTTGCTAAAAACGCCTCCTTTTTTTTGCATATTTCAGTGAAAAACCAGTTATCATCATGACCAGTTGACCGTATTCAAGTGGTTGTGCAAGTCCTGTATCCTTTGACATCGGAATCTCAAAAGTGCCTCTTTCAAGGCGCTTGTAAAACAGGACAAAACCACCGGGCTCCCACCTGAGTAATTTAGCAAGTGTACGTTTTTTATTAAGGAAAATAAATATATCACCACTGCGGGGATCTTTGCCCAATCTCCCGCTGACAAGGCCACATAATCCGTCGAAACTTTTCCGCATGTCGGTGGGTGATTTGAACAGGTAATAATTACCGGAAGAAACAGAAAACATCCCCAGTTAAAAATTAATCAGTTTTTTCAAATCCCTTATTGATGTGTCAGCCGGCATAATAAGTGAAACCCCATTGGGATATTGCACTCTTACCTCTTGACCGGTTATGCATGGAAGAAACTCATCACCGCTGAAGCGGATAAAATCTGAAGACTCCGTCACTGATTTATTATTTTTGGTAAGCCTCTTGCTTTTGGATATCCAATAGCTGAAGGTAGAACATGGAATATTGTTTTTTTTGGCAAAATTTGCCAGTGACATGCCTGACGTCTGCCATTCCTCCACCTTACTTAACATAGTGGTACGTTTTTCCTGTAAAGTCATAATAATTTTTTGGAGGCAAGATGGCCATTTTATCTTATACATAAAATATGCTCATGCCCGGACGGATACGTTTTATCCATTGTGGCCAAGATTAAAACGTTATGTTGATGATGGCCGCTTTAATATAGATAATAATCTTATCGAAAATAGCATTAGACCAGTGGCCCTGGGAAGAAAAAATTATTTATTCGCAGGATCTCATGAGGGGGCCAAGAATGCAGCTGTCATATACTCGCTACTTGCCACATGCAAGCTAAATAATATTGAGCCTTTTGAATGGTTAAAAGAGGCTTTGGAAACTATCCCTGATTACCCGGCCAATCAATTGCATAAATTGATACCTGGCCAAAAATAATAGAAGATTTAAATTAGGAAAGATGTAGTTCCCCGGACGGATACGTTTATTCTTTATTAGCCACCTGTAAGATTAACGGCATTG
Organism: uncultured Prolixibacteraceae bacterium; assembly: GCA_964611525.1. Taxonomy (GTDB): domain Bacteria; phylum Bacteroidota; class Bacteroidia; order Bacteroidales; family Prolixibacteraceae; genus JAAYJR01. Next base: position 59 of record CAZTAL010000017.1, on the reverse strand, counting down.
AGCCTTATGAGTGGTTAAAAAAGGCATTGGAAACTATCCCCGATTACCCGGCCAATCAA
>CAZTAL010000016.1:0-2736 GCA_964611525.1 uncultured Prolixibacteraceae bacterium | reverse complement strand
CCTGCTCGTTTGACGCTTTCGATTTTATTTTCAATGTAATTTTATTATAAAGATACAACAATATTCATACGTCATAAAATCATGATATTATTTTTTCCGGCAAGGTGGTACCGTTTTATTCCGGTAAGTGGTACGCTTTAAACCGACACCGTAATCGTAATCAATGAAGTTGTAACCAAAATCATGAAAACAAATCAAAATCTTATTCGGAAAATGAGAAACTTTGAGGTAATTCAAAGGACTTCCGATGGAATGTTTGATGCGACTTCTCTTTTAAAACAATGGAATACATATTCAGGCCAACAAAAAAACTTGACCATTATTTTGAAAATAATTCCACAAAAGAATTTATAACTGCCTTAATGTCAGAGGAAAATTTAAATACCCGGAATTCCGTGTATTTAAAAACAGGGGTAAAAAAGGCAAAACAATGATGTGTCCTCTTTTATTCATTGATTATGCCAAGTATCTTGATTCCAAACTTCATGTTTTTGTAAATCAAATTTGGTGTCTGGCATCTCATTTTTAAAAGTGGATATACCTGTGACGTTCCATAAAATTGTGGAGCGTGCGGTGTCTGACATAGGCATCATACGGAGGAGGCGGGGGAATGCGGTAGGGAATATAAATCCTTATCAACTGATAAGAAGGTTATTGCTGCAATAAAGCAATAATTCAATCGGCCGAAAATTCAGCTCATTTCTACTAATCAATCATTTATAAGGATTTAAATGTAGTATCCGATTTTCGGACACATCAGATTATCAGGTTTCCATTTCACCATATTTGAGTTTGAACCATTCAGAATATAATAATACCACCCGATGGGGGATAGTGCCTTAAATCGCATTTATGAGGGCCATTCTGCCCTTTTAGCCCTACTTTATCTATCTACCCAAATTTAAGCTTAAAGTCAGAAAATCTGACGATTAAAATTATCAGCTATTATAATGATTCATCAGGTTAAAGCAGTAATACTCATCATGAATTGGGATGGATTTATTTTGTTAGTTATGGGTTTTGCTGGGACCAGAGATATTAAAAGTTAGAATGACTACAACGGAACCCTCATAACATTTAAGACTGAAAACGGAGAAGTCTATGTTAATGCAACACAAATGGGGAAACCATTTGGAAAACAACCTAAAGAATGGTTACGTTTACCTACAACTGTCTCATTCTTAAATACTTTGAGTAAGGTGAGAAAATCCCCTAATTCTGATTATCAGCCAGTTATAATTATAAGGGGAAACCCTGCCTCCGGTGGCGGTACATGGTTCCATGAAGATGTTGCCATAGAATACGCAGGGTGGCTTTCAGATGATTTTAAAATCTGGTGCAATGACAAAATGAAAGTATTAAAGAAAAACAGTGTCAATTTGCAGCATTTCTCCGGTATATATCCATTTATTAAAACATCACCGGAAAATATCCTGCCGGAAACCTTGTTTATTAAGACAGCAATATCTATTTTTACAATCCTGACCAATTGAGATACTGGTGGATGCAAAACCAAAAATGAAACTCAGCACGGCAACTCACCGCGAACAACCGGTTGTCAAAGTTGAATTTGATTATAGCCGCGATTTGATTGACGAGCTGAAGGCCCGAACGGATGCCCGGTGGAGTGCCACGATGAATTGCTGGTACATTCCCAAAGAGAGGTATGTTCTTAATGAATTTTTTACAGCAATGAAACCAGTGGCATATATCGATTATTCGGCATTAAAAAATAATTCAAACAGATTTGCAAATGTTATTTTGCCTCCTAAAATAAAATTACACCGGAATAAATCTATTTCATTACCAAAAGGCTATCTTGAAAGACTTCAACAGGAGCGCTACAGTGAAAACACTATTAAGATTTATACCCATTATTTTAAGGAATTTGTGGCCGAATTTTCAGAAAAAAATCTGGAATTAATTACGAAAGAAGAGATTAACGGATATATTCTGCGATTGATAAAGGAGCAGAACATTTCTCCATCCCAACAAAATCAAAGAATCAGTGCAATCAAGTTTTATTTTGAGAGAGTATTGCACAGGGAGAAGGAGTATTACACTATTGACAGGCCCCGAAAAGAGCGTAAGCTTCCGGATGTTTTGAGTAAGGAAGAGATCGCGGCTATGATCAGATCGACTGAAAATAAAAAACACAAGTGCCTGATCGCGGTTATTTATTCGTGTGGATTACGCAGGAGTGAAGCCATAAACCTGAGAATTGATGATATTGATTCGAAACGGATGCAGGTAAAAATACGAGGAGCCAAAGGAAGAAAGGACCGGTATGTACCTTTGGCTGGCAAAACATTAACGTATTTAAAAGAGTATTATAAGAATGACAGACCAAAAGTGTTTCTTTTTGAAGGGAATCCTGAAGAGAAATGCAGTGCAACAAGCATTTACAATGTTATAAAGAACACAGCAAAAAAAGCGGGGATTCGTAAGCGTGTTTATCCACATATTTTGAGGCACAGTTTTGCCACGCATAATTTGGAACAAGGGATGGATCTGCGTTTTATCCAGGAACTTTTAGGACATGAAAGTTCAAAAACGACCGAGATTTACACCCATGTTTCTCAGAAGGATCTGCAAAAGTTCAAAAATCCATTTGACGATGCATTTTTTGATGATGGATAGGCGATGTAACCATTATATTCCAATAAGTAGGAATATATTCACATCGAAGGTAAAAAGATAGTGGAAGTATATTCACGTGATCTTATAACAACGTTA